>URSW01000013.1 GCA_900550625.1 uncultured Eubacteriales bacterium | reverse complement strand
TTCGCTCTTGTGCTTGTTGTTGTTCAATTTTCAAGGAGCTTGCCGCCTCTCGCGGACAGCTTTGTTATTATATCACATCCTCTCCCCCTTGTCAACACCTTTTTTCAATCTTTTTTATCTTTTTTCGGATTTTTCAACTTTTTCGTTTTGAATGCAAAAACGGTCAATGCACAGTTTGTGAGAGAGTCCCTATCCCCAAATTTCTCCCTGCCGCACAAGCGCCCGAGCGGCTCGCTGCGATACGTTTTCTTTCGCAGCCCGCGCTTCCGTATCAAAAGCACCGCATTCTTTTTTCCGTCCTTGCACAATCGCCGCAATTTCAAGCGTGCAAAAGACCTTTCCCGTGACAGCAAAAAAGCCATGGCTTATCGCCATGGCTTTTTTCGAATACAATGTCAAGCGTTCGCGCGCTCTTTCGCAACCTGAATAACGCGGTTGATCTGCTCGCATGCAGTATCCATATCCGCACCGTAATCAACGCTCATCATGACCGCGTCCTTGCCGTCGTTGGCAACCACGCGGAAGGAATGGATATTCACCCTGTAAGTATACTTCTCGTCACGGGTATATACGAACACATCGTCAACTATCTCGGCATGATCGAGATCGGTAAGCTTATATTTGCCGACGATTTCCTTATCGAAAAGATCGTCGGTCAGCGAAAAATGCTTGCCGTAGACATACATAGTATCGTCGGTGAAGTAAAGCACCGCCGCATTATATACATTGGTACGGTTTTTATTATCGGTTCCCTTTTTGAATATAATGCCTTCCGTCAGATAATCGTATCCTTTAAGATGAACGGGACGGATGATACGGCTGAAATGAGATTCATAGACTTCATGACGCTTCTGTGCGGTCTCATCGAGATACTTGACCTTTTCGTAAATCTGGAAATCAAGGTCTGACGGTTTGGATTTTCTTCCCACGCCGTAAACGATAATGCATATACCGATGACCATAACAACAAGTCCGATAAAAGCTACCCACTGTATCTCGCTCATAAAGAGACGGCATACTACAAATCCCGCAATTGCGACGACAAGACCGATAACCGTGTACGGAGAGATCAGCGGTGCTGTGAAATATCTTAAATTTCTTTTGGTATCCATTCAGGGAAATGTCCTTTCTTTTCGGCGCTGCCTGTTTGGATATATTTTATCATAACCGTTTGTATTTGTCAATGCCGCTTATACATTTTTATCGTTTTTTGCGCAGGGCATACGCCGTGCCGGAAGCGCCCCGGACGCAAAAAGCGGACGGCAATTGCCGTCCGCTTCATAGTGCGCAAATTTATGCAAGCTCTGCGAAATACTTGATAGTGCGAACCATCTGGCTGGTGTAGGAGTTCTCGTTGTCATACCAAGAAACAACCTGAACCTGATAGGTATCGTCGTCGATCTTTGCAACCATGGTCTGAGTTGCATCGAAGAGAGAGCCGTAACGCATACCGATAACATCAGAGGAAACGATGGGCTCGTCGTTGTAGCCGAAGGACTCGGAAGCAGCAGCCTTCATTGCGGCGTTGATGCCTTCCTTGGTAACGTCCTTGCCCTTGACAACAGCAGTAAGGATAGTAGTGGAGCCGGTCGGAACGGGAACACGCTGAGCGGATCCGATAAGCTTACCATTAAGCTCGGGAATAACAAGTCCGATAGCCTTTGCAGCGCCGGTGGAGTTCGGAACGATGTTTGCAGCGCCTGCGCGTGCGCGTCGGAGGTCGCCCTTTCTGTGAGGACCGTCAAGGATCATCTGGTCGCCGGTGTAAGCGTGAATGGTGGACATGATACCGCTCTGAATGGGCGCATACTTGTTAAGAGTATCAGCCATAGGAGCAAGGCAGTTGGTGGTGCAGGATGCAGCGGAGATGATCTTGTCGTCCGCGGTAAGGGTCTTCTCGTTTACGCTGTAAACGATGGTCTTAAGATCGTTTCCAGCGGGAGCGGAGATAACGACCTTCTTTGCGCCTGCGTCGATGTGAGCCTGAGACTTCTCCTTGGAGCAGTAGAAGCCGGTGCACTCGAGAACTACGTCTACGCCGATCTCACCCCAAGGAAGATCCGCTGCGTTCTTCTCGCTGTAAATGGTGATCTTCTTGCCGTCTACGACGATGTACCCCTCGCCCGCCTCAACGGTATGAGAATGCTCGCCGATCTTTCCGCAGTAACCGCCCTGTGCGGTATCGTACTTGAGAAGGTGAGCAAGCATAGCGGGATCGGTAAGGTCGTTGATTGCAACTACTTCATATCCCTCCGCGCCGAACATCTGGCGGAAAGCAAGGCGACCGATACGGCCGAATCCGTTAATGGCAACTTTTACTGACATAATTTCCTCCGTGATATATTTAATTTTATTTGGAACACAATTCGGAGAGTTTTACCTCTCAAGTCAGTATTTTATACCATTTTCGCAGAACTTACAAGGCTTTTTGCCAAAGTTATTTAATTATTTACAATTGACATATCGCGGCAGATATGTTACCATTATTGAGAAAATAATAATGTCTCCGGAGGTATATAATGAACAAACTGACAGGCGCCGCTCTCATCGGGCAATCGGGCGGTCCCACCGCCGCCATCAACGCGACCCTCGCCAGCGCCGTCCAAGCCGCTCTCGAGGAAGAACTCGGCGGCGGATGTATAACGAAGCTGTACGGAATGAGAAACGGGATCGAAGGATTTCTGAACGGACGCACGGTCGATCTGTCCGAGCGTTTTATAAAAGACGGAAGGATCGACGAGGACGCGCTCGCGCTTCTCGCGCAGACCCCCGCAGCCGCCCTCGGAAGCTGTCGAAAGAAGCTGCCCGATCCGAAGTCCGACCCCGACTTTTTCAAGAATCTCACCGAGCTTTTCCGTGAAAATAACATACGTTACTTCTTCTATATCGGCGGAAACGATTCGATGGACACCGTGTCAAAGCTCGGCGAATATGTCTCCGGCTGCGGGTACGAAATGAGAGTCGTCGGAATTCCGAAGACGATAGACAACGATCTCTGCGCGACAGATCACACGCCGGGATTCGGCTCTGCCGCAAAGTACGTTGCCGCAACTCTTCAGGAAATATGCCTTGACTGCGCAGTGTACACGGTTCCCGCCGTAACCGTAGTTGAGATCATGGGACGCGATGCCGGATGGCTCACCGCCTCCGCGGGAATTCCGAAGCTTTACGGAAGCGCCGCTCCCGATCTGATCTATCTGCCCGAAGTCTCCTTCTCCGTCGAGGATTTTCTTTCGGATGTGCAGGAAGAGCTTTCGAAGAAGCCGAATGTGGTCGTTGCGGTATCGGAGGGAATACGGCTCGCCGACGGCAAATATGTCTGTGAGCTCAGCCGCGATGCGTCGCTCGACGTATTCGGGCACAAGGCGCTCACCGGAACATCTAAGACTCTCGAACTTATCGTGAAGGATAAGATCGGCTGCAAGGTTCGCTCGGTGGAGCTGAATATAAGTCAGCGGTGCGCCGCGCACATCGCGTCACTTACCGATATCGAGGAAAGCAAGTCTGTCGGCACCGCAGGCGTCAGAGCCGCGATCGGCGGAAGAAGCGAAATAATGATGTCGATCGTCCGCAAAGACGGCAACAGCTATTCCGTCACCTACGAGCCCAAGGATGTACATGAAATAGCAAATCAGGTGCGTTCCGTTCCGCGCGATTTCATAAACGAGCGCGGGAATTTCGTGACCGACGAATGCATTCACTATCTTGCACCGCTGATCTGCGGAGAGCCTGACATAAAATTCGCAAACGGGCTTCCGCTCGAATTCGTATTCTGAGCGGCAGGGCGTGCGAAATGTCAGCGCTGCGCGTTGGTCGCCATTCAGCATGCGTTCGGTCGATCTGACTTGCCGACTCCGCAAATTCGCACAAGCCGAGTTTGCCGTAAAAATTCCGAGCCGTCCGCTTCGGCGGATGGCTTTTGCGTACTCCGCCAATGATTCCGGAATCGGAATCCGATTTGCGAAAGCCGAATCTCTGCCGTTTCATGCGCTTTTGATTCGATTCCAAACAAGGGTAAAGCCGCCGAATCCGCGGCGGCTTTACAGTAAAAAAGAGACGCCCGAGAGCGTCTCTTTTTATATATTCGGATTTATTTGAGCATGCTTGCGATCTCTTCGCCGAAGTTATCCTCTTTCTTCTGAAGACCCTCGCCGCGCTCATAGCACCAGAATCCCGCAAGAGCGATCTTGCCGCCGAATTCCTTCGCGGTATTCTCTACATACTGACCTACAGACACGGAATCGTCCTTGACGTAAGCCTGCTCGGTAAGGCAATTCTTTTCGTAGAACTTTCCGATCTTTCCGGAAACCATCTTCTCGATGATCTGCTGGGGCTTGTTTGCGTTCTTCTCGTCATTTTTGATCTGAGCGGCAAGAACTTCTTTCTCGGCGTCGATATCAGCCTGAGGAACAGATTCCTTGTTGAGGTAAAGCACGGGCATAGCGGCAACCTGAAGCGCAATATTCTTGGCAAACGCCTCGAATCCGGGGTTCTTCTCGCAAGCCTCGTCAGCGTCAAACTTGATGATAACGCCGGTGGAGCCGTGACCGTGGATGTAGGTGCTGAGCACGCCCTCGACGATAATGAAGCGGCGGATGTTCATGTTCTCACCGATAGTGAAAATCATATCCTTGAGCTTGCCTTCAACGGTGAAGTCGGTGTCAAGATACTTGAGAGCAAGAAGAGCTTCAATATCTGCGGGCTTGTCGCGGAGAATAGTCGCGAGAACGCCCTTTACGAACTCCTTGAAAGTGTCGTTCTTTGCAACAAAGTCGGTCTCCGCGTTGACCTCGATCATTGCGGCGGTGTGTTTGTCATCGGAAAGAAGGATATCGACAATACCTTCGGATGCGATACGGTCAGCCTTCTTTGCGGCTACGGAAAGGCCCTTCTCACGAAGAACCTTTACAGCCTCGTCGAAATCTCCGCCCGCCTCGGTGAGAGCCTTCTTGCACTCCATCATGCCGCAGCCGGTCTTGGCGCGGAGATCGTATACCATTTTTGCAGTAATTGCAGCCATTTATATTTACCGTTCCTTTTCTTTGATTTTGAAATATGAAAACTTACGCTTCTGCGTTCTCCGCATCCTCGGCAGCCTCAGCCTCGGCCTTCTCTTCGACAGCCTCAGCCTCGTTCATCTGCTCGCCCTGATGTCCCTCGATAACCGCGTTTGCGATAACGGAGGAGATGAGGCGGATGGCGCGGATAGCGTCATCGTTTCCGGGGATAACGTAATCTGCATCGTCGGGATCGCAGTTGGTGTCAACGATAGCGATTACCGGGATGCCGAGCTTCTTCGCTTCAAGAACGGCGTTGTGCTCCTTGCGGGGATCAACGATGAAAATTGCGGACGGGAGGCGATCCATGTTCTTGATACCGCCGAGGTTTCTCTCGAGGTTTGCCATCTCCTTCTGGAGAGAAGCGACTTCCTTCTTGGGAAGCATATCAAAGGTGCCGTCTTCCTGCATTTTCTCAAGGCTTGCGAGACGGTTGATGCTCATTCTGATGGTCTTGTAGTTGGTGAGCATTCCGCCGAGCCAACGTACGTTGACATAGTACATTCCGCAGCGCTCAGCCTCTTCGCGGATAGCGTCGGCTGCCTGCTTCTTGGTTCCTACGAAAAGAATGGTGCCGCCATCGGATGCAATATCGCGGGCAAACATGTACGCCTCTTCGAACTTCTTGATCGTCTTCTGAAGGTCGATGATGTAGATGCCGTTTCTCTCCGTGAAGATGTACTCAGCCATCTTAGGATTCCAACGTCTTGTGTGATGTCCGAAATGGACGCCTGCTTCCAGGAGCTGTTTGATTGATACGATAGACATTTTTATGTCCTCCTTCGGTTTTTTCCACCACACGGCAACGGAGTGCCTACCGCCGAAACGGAACCGAACATTCCCAAGCGCCGTATGTGTGTGATAATATGTGCTTTGCACACGGGATTCATTATATCATATAAAGCCGCGCGCCGCAATGTCCGCAGGACAATTCACAAAATGTTTACATTCAAAAGAACGGTCTGCCCCTCTTCTTAGGCGGAGGAGGCGGCGGAGGACAGCATTCGCACTCGTTCGGTTTGGAATCCCGCGACGAACCGATATCGACGAGTATCGTGTCCTCACCTATTTTCACGATCTTATCCCACGGTATACGGATATCCTCGCCTTTTCCGAAGATCGAACGTCCGTTCCGGACAAAAAGTGCTTTCAGCTTACCGTCGCACGGGTCCAGTTCGAAATCGGTTATACATCCGAACCTGCGTCCGTCGCACACGTTTACGACCTCTTTGCTTTCAAGCTCACCGGTAGTACACGCCATTGAAATACTCCTTTCACAAGCTTACCGCATATTACATATTATTATATGCGGTAAGTTCCCGATATGTTCAGCGGGCAGCGGGCAGCGGGCAGTGCCCGCACCCAAACATCGGCAGAGTGCGGCGTATACCGAACGTTATCCCGCGACGGTTGAGTTGACCCGGTTTCGAAAGTCCGATAGGCAGTGCCCGCATCCGAGCATCGGTAAAGTGAAGCGTATATCGGGCGTTCTCCCACGACGGTTGAGTTGACCCGGTTTCGAAAGTCCGATAGGCAGTGCCCTCGCCCAAACATCGGTAAAGTGAAGCGTATATCGGGCGTTCTCCCGCGACGGCGAAGCCGGAATTTCAAGCAAAACATACGGCAGGCGGCAGTCCGCGCTCGTCTGCGGCAGAGCGCCTTTCCGATACGGGCTGTGTTCTGAATCTCGTCGCCTCATAAAATATTTGCGGCACCGCTTTGAGCGGTGCCGCAAAACGAAATCATTTTTATCAGTCGAGTATTCCCTGCATACCGTGGATGTCCATTATCGGTCCGCGCTCATAGGGGGTTTCGAGAGTAACAACTCTTTCCTCACGAGATGCAGTGGTAAAGCTCTCCATCATCTCGAGAACGTGAAGCTGCTGCATGTTGCTGCATCGGTGCTCACGTCCGGTCCGGATCGCCTTTGCCATATCGGCAAGACCTACTCCGCGGCAGTTATCCTTATACGGATACATCGTCGGAAGCTCACGCATAACGCCCTCGTTTCCGCGGACAATCTTGATCTGTCCGTTGAATGCGTTGGGATCTGGCACATAGAGAACGCCTTCGGTTCCGTAAAGCTCGATATGGGCATAATCGCTTGTGAAGCAGTACACGTCAAACGAGATACGCGAATCCACGATCGCGCCGGAATCGAAGAGCATCGTTCCGCATACGAACGTATCCACGTTGACCGGGATCTTCTGACCGTAGCGCGGTCCGCTGCCGATTATTCTCTCCTTATGTGCGCGTCCCGAGAATCCGGTGATCTTTGAGCAGCGTCCGAGAAGATTTGCAAGCGCCGTCATGTAATACGGCCCCATATCGAACATCGGACCCGCTCCGGGCTGATAGAACGCCTCCGGATCCGGATGCCATCCCTCGGGGCCGCGGCAGATCATGTGGATGCTGCCGCCGAAAACATCGCCGATGTATCCGTCCTCGATGAGGCGGCGGCAGGTTTGGATTCCTCCGCCGAGGAAGGTATCGGGCGCTCCGCCGAGGCGAACGCCCTTTTCCTTTGCGAGGCGGACGAGCTCCTTGCCCTGTTCAAGCGTTGTGGCAAGCGGCTTTTCGGAGTACACGTTCTTTCCCGCCTCAAGAGCCGCCTTTGTTACCGCGTAATGGTTGTACGCTTCGGTGATGTTGAGCACGATATCGACATCGTCATCCGCAAAAAGCTCGTACATATCGTTGTAAAGCTTGGGGATGTTATATTTTTCGACAGCCTTCTCCGCACGCTCGCGGATAAGATCGCAGACGCCGATGACCTCTATCTCGCGGAACATATTCGTAATGTTCTCGAGATAGATCTCGCTTATGTTGCCGACTCCGACAAACGCGATTCTCATGTTTCTTTTTTCTTCAGCCAAAATCTTTTCCTCCGGAAATTCGTATGTATTTTTGTGTTTTATATCATGCGCGCTTCCGTGCGCATGACAGTCATCTGAAACGCTGAACATTTCTTTTGTCTCGGCTTGAATATGTGTACCGTTCTTACCGCTTCACATTATAACCGTTTTGTGTCCGGTGTTCATTATAACACCCGCCCGCCGCTTTTGCAACAGGAACATTTGCTATTGCGCAGTTTCCTCCGTTCCTGTCCTTCCGTCGAGAAGCGCCTTTATATTCTTCATATCCGTGAGCATATCCTCGCGTTTGCGCGGATCGCGCAGGAGCGCCGCCGGGTGGAACACGGCGCAGATTGTGTATTTTCCTTTTTTGTAGAAGATTCCGTGTTCCTTCGTGATCCTGAAATCGGGCTTTATCAGACGCATTGCCGAAATCCGTCCGAGGCACACTATGACCCTCGGCTGTATCAGTCTTACCTGCTCACGCAGAAATCCTATGCATTCGTCTTCCTCTTCCGGCTTCGGATCGCGGTTATGAGGCGGACGGCATTTCAAAATGTTCGCTATATACACGTTCTCCCTGTCGATCCCGACCGCGCACAGATATTTATCGAGGAGTTTTCCCGCCGCGCCGACAAACGGGATCCCTGAGAGATCCTCCTTTTCGCCGGGCGCTTCGCCGACAAACATAAGTTCCGCATTTTCGTTGCCGATACCGAACACCGTATTCGTTTTTGTCTCGCAGAGAGGACACGCACGGCACTTTTCCGCCGCACACTTTACTTCTTCAAGATTTGCGTATTCCATATTCTTCTCCGTATTCCGTACTTTTTTCCGTCCGCGTCATCAGGAAAACTCCGCACTTTTCGCGTTTTTCTCACAAGAAACGCAAAGCCCGTCTCCGTAAAGTATATCATCATTTTTGTTTCCCGTCAATCTTGACCTATTATTTTTTTAGTGGTATAATAAAAATAATTATTCACGGCGCCGCGCGCTCTTCTCCGCTCTGCAGCGATCGGCACTCGGCGCCCCATCCGGGAAAGGTACGGTCACAAAAAATGAAAGCTGTTATATTCGGAGCCGGAAACATAGGAAGAGGCTTTATCGGCGCGCTTTTTTCAAACGCGGGACTTTCCGTAACATTTATCGATGTCGCCGACAGTGTTGTAGAGAAAATAAACGCCGATCACTGCTATCCTCTCACGATCGTTTCGAGCGAAGGAAAGCGCGAGGTCACCGTTGACAAGATTTCCGCGGTAAACGGAAACGATGCCGAAGCCGCTGCCGCAGCGATCGCGGAGTGCGACATCGCCGCGACCTGCGTGGGCGCAAAGGCGATAAAATACATAATCCCGAATTTCGTCCGCGGTGCGAAGAAAAGATTCGCGGAATCGGGAAAGCCGCTCAATCTCCTGATATGCGAAAATCTCATGGATGCCGACAGCTATATCCGTTCTCTGTTAGAGGGTGAACTCAGCTCGGACGAGCTGTCGAAGGTCGGTCTCATCGAGACCTCCGTCGGACGCATGGTGCCCGTACCGAAGGCGGACGCGCGGAAGGAAAACATCCTCGCGGTATCCGTTGAGGAATACGGCGTTCTCCCCGTTGACCGCGACGCATTCGTCGGTGACGCTCCCGAGATAGAAAACATGGTTCCGTTTTCGCCGTTTCATTACTACATTGAAAGAAAGCTTTACATCCACAACATGGGGCACGCGATCTGCGCCTATCTCGGGCACTATCTCGGGCATGAATACATCTGCACCGCGATTGCCGATCCGGCGATCCGCCTCTGTGCTCAGTCCGCAATGTACGACAGCGCTGCGGCGCTCTCGAAAAAATACGGCACGGATATCGTCCCGGTGGCCGACCATGTGGGTGATCTTATCCGCCGCTTCGGCAACACCGCGCTCGGAGACACCTGCGCGAGAGTCGGCGGCGATATACCGCGCAAGCTTGCGAAATCCGACCGTCTGACGGGCGCATTCCTTCAAGCATGCGGTCAGGGATTCTTCCCCGTGTTCATCTGTGTCGGGGCCGCCGCCGCTCTGGTTGAGTACAACAGCGAAAATGCCGAAGGCGAGAGAAAGACGCCCTCCGAGCTTTGCGGACTCGATGCGGAGCACGAATTCTGCCGCACGGTAATGCGCTTTGTTCCGATGTTCGAGGAGGGGCGTCCGCTCACCGAGATAATCGCACTTGCCGACGAAGTAAAGCATGAAAAGATCGGAATGATAGTGTAATCATGCGTCTTTTCGACAGTCATCTGCACACGTCATATTCATTTGACAGCGATGCCCCGGCAGAGCTGATGTGCGCCGGATACGCGCGTCTCGGATTCGAGGGGATCGCCGTAACGGATCACTACGACATCGACGGGATCGAGGACGGATATTACGCCGATGTCGATCTCCGGAATCGCAGGCGGGAGCTTGAAGCCCTGCGCGAAAGATACGCGGGAAATCTCGACATCGTCTGCGGAATCGAGCTCGGGCAGCCCCATCTGAGGTCGGAAAGTGCAAAGCGTTTTCTCGAGCATGAAAATTTCGGTTTTGTCATCGCCTCGGTACACAACATCCGTCTGACACCGGACTTTATATTCATAAACTATTCCGCCGCGCCGGATGAGCTTATCGAATCACTCTATCGGCGTTATGTCGTCGAGCTTGCGCAGGCTGCCGCTTTCCCCGGCGCGGATGCGCTCGCCCACATAACGTATCCTCTGCGCTATATTCACCGCGACGGGCGCGATCTTGATCTTTCGCATTTTTACGGAGAATACAGGAAGCTGTTTCACGTCATGACCGAATCCGGTGTTGCGCTCGAGCTTAACACCTCCGGTCTGAGAAAAGGAGACGGGACTTCTCCGACCGAAGAGCTTCTCGCGCTCTACCGTGACTGCGGCGGTACGCTCGTTTCGTGCGGTTCGGACGCGCATCTTGTTTCCGACTGCGGCGCCGACATCGAAAACGGGTACGAAATGCTCCGCCGTGCGGGATTTACCTCTCTGAGAGTCCCCGGAGCGACAAAAGAAATTCCCCTCTGAGAAAGGAAAAACGAATGGAAAACAGTCTTTCCGCTTCCGATATCAGCCTGATATATCCGGAAGCCGTGCTTGCGGACGAGTCCGGTCTTGTCTCCCCTCACGCGCTGTCGCGTCAGAGTGTCTCGGCGCTCGAGCTTGATTTTCTGATCGATCTCAAGACCTGCGACATAGGGGATTTCTTCACCGACGATGCCGAAACGCTGAAATACCGTCAGGAGACGTTCCGCGATCTCAGCGAAAATCCGGGAATATGCCCCGTACTTCGCCGCATGGTGCCGTTTCTCACCGACATAACCGAGTTAAGGCGGCTCGGCTCCGATCTTTCTTCGGAAAACGAGGGGTACCTCTACAGCATCACCGAAGTAGAGCTGTACATTTCCCTTCTGTCTCTTCTCCACGATGAGCTTCTGCCGTTCGAGCAGTCCGTAAAAAGCCCGGCAATGGCGGAATTCTGCAAGCGCATACACATTTTGACCGAAAGCGACTACTACCGTTCGCTCAACGAGAAGCTTTCCGAGCTTTCCTCAAGGGTAAGGGAAATCAAAAGCGTGACGATCGGGGTCAACCTCGACTCGCGTCTGCGCCCCGAGAGTGCGGGAGTGCTTTCCGTCAACAACGAGCCGTTCAAATCCGGGGCTGCGCTAGACAGGATACTGCGGCTTGATTTCCGTTCGGACGACCGCACCGCGATCGCCAAGCTCCGCCCGTTCATGAAGGATCAGACGGAAAACGAAAAACTCGCTCTCACCTACGCCTTCAACAACGCGCTCGGTGACGTTTTCAAATCAAACATAAACTCATGGAAAAAGGTCATACGCTCGTATGTGCTCGAGAATACGGACTTTCTGATACGCATGATCCCCGAGATCGAATTCGTGACGAAAGCCGCCGAGCTCATCGGAAAGCTTAAAGATCGCGGCTGCCTGCTCTGTTTCCCCGAAATACTTCCGAACGAAGAAAAGCGCTTCTCCGCCGAAGGACTTGTCAATCCCGTGGTCGCGCTGAAGGTCGATGACGAGCTTGTTCCGAACGATTTCACTTTCGATTCGGACGGTATGCTATTCGTCATAACCGGTCCCAACCGCGGCGGAAAATCGGTAATAACCGCAGCCGTCGGTCTTGCCTTTGCAATGGCGCAGCTCGGACTTCCGATAACCGCAAAATCCGCCGCGATTAGCCCGTGCGACGGAATATTCACGCACTTCCCGCAGGAGAGCGAGGACACGATAGAAAAAGGACGTCTCGGCGAAGAATGCTCCCGTCTGAATGCGATATTCGACCGGATCACCGGGCAGAGTCTCGTGCTTCTCGACGAATCGCTTTCCTCCACGGGATCGTTTGAAGGCGCGTATATCGCCTCCGAAGTGCTCGCCGCGCTCAGCCTTATCGGATGCCGCGGAATATTCTCGACGCATCTCCACGATCTTGCGGCATCGGTCGAAAAGATCAACGCGGACTGCCTCCCGCAGGGCGGCGTCAAAATCGACAATCTCGTTGCGGAGATAACCGACGGCCGGCGCTCGTTCCGCATACTCAGAAAAATGCCGGACGGCAAGAGCTACGCACGCGATATCGCCGAAAAATACGGGCTCTCGCTCGACCGTCTCCTATCAAAGATAAAGAAATAATCAAAGGTTCAGGAAAGGACTTACAATCATGGCTTTTCTCACATGTCACACAGGCTCTGCCTCACTCGGAAGATCGTTCTGCTACAACATCATCGTCCCGGAAAATTCCGGCGGAGACATTCCGACCGTACTTCTTCTTCACGGGCTGTCGGACGACTACACCCAATGGGAGAGAATGACCCCGATTGAACGGTACGCGAACGAACGCGGCATCGCGGTAATAATGCCGGACGGTGCGCGCAGCTTCTACACGGATATGAAATACGGCGACGCTTACTATTCGTCGATAGTCCGCGACGTAATGAGATCGGCGCGCTCGCTCTTCCCGCTCTCCGTAAAGCGCGAAAAGAATTTCACCGCGGGGCTGTCGATGGGCGGCTACGGCGCGCTGAAAATAGCGCTGAAAAATCCCGACGTTTTCTCCGGCGCGATCTCCCTTTCCGGAGTTCTCAACATCGCCAAAAGCGCAGCCGAGGTCACATGGGACAGGGATTTCACGCTAATTTGGGGCGAGGACTACAAGTCCGCTCTTCCCGGAAGCGAGGACGATCTTTTCTATCTGACCGACAATATAAAAGGCGAAAAGCCGCGCATCTTCATCTCCTGCGGAGACTGCGACTTCATGCTCGGGCAGAACCGCGATTTTCATGAGCACATAAAGGATGCGGGATTTGACTTCAGGTACGAGGAGCATCCCGGAAACCACAACTGGATGTATTGGGCGGAGCATATCGCCGAAGGACTTGATTTTATTCTCGGGCGTTAAAAACCTGCTAAAATCCCGCGCACTTTTCGGTCGAATATTGTGATTTGTTTCATTGACATATTCCGCACATTGTGGTATCATTTCATATTGTACACTAAGAAATATTACAGTCAAAAAGAGGCTTTCAAATGGAATTTATTATTGACACGGCACAGCTTGACGCCATAAAGAAGTGCGCCGAGTTCTATCCCATCGACGGAGTTACGACCAACCCCACGATAATCTCCCGCGAGCATACCGATTTCAAGAAGCTGATCTGCGAGATCCGCTCCATAATCGGTCCCGACAAGATGCTCCACATCCAGACGACATCGGATCACGCAGCGGACATCGTTGAGGAGGCAAAGGCTCTTCAGGAGACCGTAGGCGGCGATTTCTACATCAAGATCCCGATCTCCCCCGACGGACTCAAGGCGGCAATGGAACTCAAGAAGATCGGCATAAAGGTCACGATGACCGCGATCTTCACCCAGCAGCAGGCACTCATCGCGGCAAAAGCCGGCGTTGATTACGTTGCACCGTACATCAACCGTCTCGACAACATCGTATCCGACGGTGTTCACGTTGTAGAAGAGATCGTGCAGATCTTCAACTACAACAACATAAAGACCAAGGTTCTTGCGGCAAGTTTCAAAACCGTAGAGCAGGTACACAAGGTTGCGCTTGCCGGCGGTCATGCCGTTACGATCGCGCCCGATCTTTACGAAAAGCTTGTATATCATCCTCTCACGCTTTATGCAGTAGATGATTTCTCTCACGATTGGGAAAGCGTTTACGGTTCAAAGAAGATTCTCGATCTTCTCAAATAACCGCTGTGCTCCGGCTTTGTGCCGGAGCATTTCTTATTTTCGCCGACTTTCGCCGCGCTTCGGCACCGTATGCCCTCCTCCGTCTTTTTTCGTATTTTCTCCGGGAAAGCGCGCTCGGCGATTTTACAAACTCAGACCCGGCAGTTAATATGCAGTTAACAATAGAATGGTAGGATAAATCCATCTCAAAAAGAAGAAAGGATGTCACATGCTTTCTCTCAGAAAAATAAAGAAAACATACTTCGCAGGCGACAGCGCCGTTGAAGCACTGCGGGGCATATCGATCGATTTCAGAAAGAGCGAATTTGTTTCGATCCTCGGTCCGTCCGGCTGCGGAAAAACAACGCTCCTCAACATCATCGGCGGACTTGACCGCTACACGGACGGCGATCTCTACATTTCGGGAAGATCGACGAAATCCTTCTCCGATGCCGATTGGGACAGCTACCGCAACCACTCGATAGGCTTTGTATTCCAGAGCTACAATCTGATACCGCATCAGTCCGTGCTTTCAAATGTCGAGCTTGCGCTGACCCTCTCCGGAGTATCCAAATCCGAACGGCGTGAACGCGCGGCTCATGCTCTCGAAAAGGTCGGACTTGCGAAGGAGATGAAGAAAAAACCGAATCAGCTCTCCGGCGGGCAGATGCAGCGTGTGGCGATAGCGCGCGCACTTGTGAACGATCCGGAAATACTTCTTGCCGACGAGCCGACCGGCGCGCTCGATTCCGAAACGAGCGTTCAGATAATGGATCTGCTCCGTGAGATCGCGTCCGACAGGCTCGTCATCATGGTAACGCACAATCCCGAGCTTGCCGCGCATTATTCGACGCGGACGGTGCGCCTTCTCGACGGTGAGATTGTGGACGATACAAATCCGTACAGCGCTTCCCTTCCCGAAGAGACGGCGGCAAAAAAGAAGAAAAGCTCAAAGGGCAAGTACAAAAAGACCTCGATGTCCGCGCTGACCGCGCTTTCGCTTTCGACAAACAATCTTTTGACAAAGAAGGCGCGGACGCTAATGATCTCGTTTGCGGGAAGCATCGGCATAATCGGCATTGCGCTTATACTCTCGCTTTCAAACGGAATCCAGGTATTCATAGACAACGTTCAGAAGGATACCCTTTCGTCATATCCGATACAGATCGCGTCGGAAAGCGTTGACATGACCTCGCTCATAGAAACGCTGAGCGGCAAGGACAGCGAGGACGATGCGCCCGAGCGTGAAGACGGAAGAGTTTATCAAAACACGATCATGTACGACATGATGAACTCGATGATGTCGTCGTCCGCAAAGAAAAACAACCTGAAGCCGTTCAAGGAATACATCGAATCGGAGGAATGCGGTATCGGGGATTACGTTTCCGCGATATCCTACGGATACGATCTTCCCCTGCCCGTGTACAGAACTGACGATGAAAGCATCACTCAGGTGAATCCGAGCACGGTATTCGACGCGATATACGGAGACTCGACGGTCTCGTCATATTATCAGTCGATGATGTCGAGCACATCCTCATACGACGTCTGGCAGGAGATGCTGCCGAATGAGGACGGCGGAATAAACACGCTTATCACCGACCAATACGATGTCGTGTACGGAAGCTGGCCCTCCGCCTACAACGAAATAATGCTGTTCATCGACAAGCACAATGAGCTGAACGACATGGTTCTCTATTCGCTCGGTCTCCGTGATACGGCGGAGCTCGACGAGATCATGAAATCCGTCATGAACGGCGAAGAGATCACTCTCGAGGACACAAGCTGGACATACGAAGAGCTTTGCTCGATGAAGCTGACGCTGATACTGCCCACGGACAAATATCAAAAGAATCCGGACGGAACGTGGAAGGACATGAGCGAAAACGAAGCTTACCTCTCATATGCCGTCGAAAAAGGAATCCCTCTGAAGATCACCGGTATCGCACGTCCGAACGATTCGGCGACCGCTACCGCTATGAGCGGTTCCGTCGGATACACGCGGGCACTTACGGAGTATGTCATGAACGGCGTAAATTCATCGGATATCGCCGTTCAGCAAAGCTCGGAAGAAAAGATCGGCGCAGAAAACAATCCGTATTCTTCGGAAAGCGTTATCGGAAAGGCTTTCTCGGAGGTCGATGTTTTCACCGGGCTTCCCTTCAAGGACGGAACGGAAAACGAAAACCAGACCGAAAGTGAAAAAGCATCCGAACTTCGGAATTATCTTGCATCTCTTTCGGAAGGCGATCGCGCGGCTGCCTATGTAGAAATAGCGTCGGTGCCGTCCGAGGTTCAGGTAAACGAAATGATCGCGCAGTACATGGCATCATTCCCCGACCGCACCGCAATCGAAGAGGCTGTGATCGGATACTACAGCGAGGAGGCGGGCGTATCCTCGGATGAAATTTCATCGTACCTCAAGGGGCTGTCCGACGAAGAGCTTGACGAAATGATAAAGAAGACTCTCGGCGAAGAAATCAAAAAATCCTATGCCGAGCAGACCTCCGCCTCACTCGCCCAAATGACGGAAGGCGAGCTTTCCGCCGCGCTTGATGTGTATCTCGACGGATGCGGCGACGATACACTCGCTTCGATTTACGCGGACATCATGCCGGATAAGTATTCGAAATCATCTTACGCGGAAAACGCTTCGAAACTCGGAATCGTACGCGAGGATTCCCCTTCATCGATCAACATCTATGCGATAAGCTTTGAAGCAAAGGAATCGATCTCCGACATAATCGAAAAATACAACGCTTCCGTGAAAAACGAAAGCGACAAAATCACATACACCGATTACGTTGCGCTTATGATGTCGTCGGTAACGACCATAATAAATGCGATATCGTATGTGCTGATCGCGTTTGTCGCAATATCACTCGTCGTATCCTCGATAATGATCGGAATAATCACATACATCTCGGTGCTCGAGCGCACGAAAGAAATCGGTATCCTTCGCTCGATCGGTGCGTCGAAGCGCGATATTTCCCGCGTGTTCAACGCCGAAGCCGTAATTCTCGGATTCACCGCCGGAGTTATCGGAATCCTTGTGACCGTGCTCCTGACGATACCGATAAACGCGATAATCCGCGCTCTCTCGGGAATATCCGGCATATCGGCGGCGCTTCCGCCCGTCGCGGCAGTCGTGCTTGTGCTGATAAGCATGTTCCTCACGTTTATCGCAGGACTGATTCCCTCCCGCATTGCCGCGAAGAAGGATCCCGTCGTGGCGCTCCGCACGGAATAAGAAAAATCACAGAAGTCAAAAAATCCTTCCGATACAAATGTATCGGAAGGATTTTTATTTCTGTATCCGCAAGCGCCGTAATTCCCGGTCAAACGCTTTCCTGAGTATATTCGGCTGACCGCGCGCCGTCAAAATTCATTCGCCGAGCGGAACACCGTTCGCGTCTGTGTTGATGTTTCCGCAGAGGATCATGATTCCTTCAATGAATCCCCAAAGTGAAGCTGCTCCGCAGGTCACAAACGAAAGAACTATCTGAAGAACCGCTCTCGAATTATTTCCGAGGTAGAAATTATGTATACCCAAACCTCCGACGAAAATTCCGAGCAGTCCCGCGACCAGCTTTGACTTCTGCATAGCCGGATTTACGGAAGGTGTGCACGGTGCTCCGCACATCGTGCAGGCAACGGCACCCGGATT
>URSW01000012.1 GCA_900550625.1 uncultured Eubacteriales bacterium | reverse complement strand
ATTATGTGGATACGGATATAGACACAAGTATGCTTTCGACCTCGGGAACGGATACCACGACCCGTATATACTACATGGATTATGAGGATCGTGAAAACCGCATAGGAACTCCGGTCGAAATCGAGAACCAACGTATATACAGCTCGGATAACAGCATATGGGTCTCCTATTCTCAGATGCCAGAAAATCTTATAAACGCAATCGTATCCATAGAGGATCACCGCTTTTGGGATCACAAAGGCGTAGACTGGATAAGAACGGCGAAAGCAATACCGAACTATTTCTTCGGTTCGGACGGCGTTTTCGGTGCGTCAACGCTCACTCAGCAGCTTATAAAAAATCTTACAAATGAAGATCAGGTGAAAATACAGCGTAAGGTACAGGAAATATTCCGCGCCCTCAATCTTGAAAAACAGATGAGTAAGCCGGAGATACTCGAGATGTACCTCAATGTCGTATATTTCGGAAACAATTGCTACGGCGTTCAGTCCGCGTCGGAGACCTATTTCGGAAAAGACGTTTCCGAACTTTCGCTTGTCGAGTGCGCCTCGCTTGCCGGAATCGTCCAGAACCCGTCGAAGTATGAACCCCGGTATCACATTGAGGAGAATACAAAGCGGCGCAACGACGTTATCTTTACAATGCTCCAATACGGCAAAATAAGCGAATCCGAAGCAAATCAGGCTTATGATACCGAGCTCAACGTTCTTGCGGCAGAAGATAAAAACACATCGTCAACCGGAAACAACGTGTTCTCATGGTATACCGAATCGGTATTCACCGAGGTCAAAAATGATCTTATGGAGAAGTACGGTTATTCGGACTACGTTGCAAGCATGGCTATCTATACGGGCGGATTGCAGATATATACCTGCATGGATCCCGATGTTCAGAATGTCCTTGAGCGCGTGTACGAAGAAAACAGCGCCGAGACCTTCCTCGCAACCTCCGAAACATTGCAGCCCGAATCCTCAATGGTCGTTATCGATCCGTACACCGGAGATGTGCTCGGACTTGTCGGTGCAAGAGGGAAGAAAAACACAAACCGTATTCTCAACCGCGCAACGGGAACCAAAAGACCTCCGGGCTCATCGATAAAGCCGCTCTCGATATACGCACCTGCAATGGAGCTCGGTCTAATAAACTACGGAACCGTTTGTACGGATGAACCCATACAGCTTGACAACGGCGACAGCTGGCCTCACAACCTTCCCGATGTTTATGAAGGATCGATCAGCCTTACACGCGCAATCATGACATCGAAAAATACCGTAGCGGTCCGTATCCTTCAGCAGCTCACGCCCCAGACATCGTATGACTTCCTGACTCAGAAGCTTCACTTCACAAGCCCTGTGGAATCCGTCGCCACCGAGGACGGAAGAGTTGTAACCGATATCGATCTTTCACCTCTTGCACTCGGTCAGTTCAGCTACGGAATCACGGTAAAGGAAATCACGGCAGGGTACACGATATTCCCGAACATGGGTGTATACAGCAAGCCCCGACTTTACCTGAGCGTTACGGACAGCAACGGAAACAACGTGCTCACAAGCGATTCGGAGCAGGAGATCGTAATAAGCGAGCAGACTGCCTCCGTGATGACAAAACTTCTCATGAGCGTAACCGAGTATCATGGCGGCGGAACCGCAAATAATATGTCCTTGGCACAGGTCATGGATACCGCCGGAAAAACCGGTACCTCTACCGCAGACTTTGACCGTTGGTTTATCGGTTTTACTCCGTATTATCTTGCGGGCGTATGGGTGGGATACGATAACAATATCGCACTTTCAAGCTTTGCATCAAATCCGGCATCGAACATCTGGAATGTGGTTATGACTGAGCTTCACCGAAAATACATCGATGCCGCAGCCGCGGGAACGCTCGAACTCGAAAAATTCTCTATGTCTCCCGGAGTTCAGGAATTCACCTGCTGCCGTGATACGGGACTTCTTGCGAACGAATATTGCCCCGAAACCGTAGTTTCTTACTTCACGGTTGGAAACGAACCGGATTACTGCAAACTGCATGACGAGAAGTTTGCCGAAACAGCCGAATCGGAAACGTCGGAAGACTGAAACGTAAATTCTAATATTGAAAATCACCTCATATAATTCTTGTGAGGTGATTTTTATGTTTGCAAAGCTTACCGATTCCCTGAAGCGCGAATTTTCATCGATCGCAAGCTCCGGCGCGAGACATATGGTATTCGGAAGTCTTTTTCTTCTTGTGTCCGTAATATTTCTTTGCGCCGCGAGCGTTCCTCTGTGGACGGGAAGAATCAGGATGTTCCCCGGCGGCGCGTTTTCCGTTTTCGTCTGTTACTTCTTCTCTATAATTTTTTGCTTTATCTGCGGCTTTATTATGTCCGTATCGATCTTTTGGAGAAAACGCTGCGGCGCGCTCTGCACGAAAACCGCACTCGATATCGTTATTTCATACCTTTTCAGAATTTTCTGGCTTCTCCTTCTTTTCGGCGGATTTTCGCCGATCCTTGCATTGGCATGTCTGTGCGCTTCTATGGTTTTTATAGTATTTGCCATAATAAATACCACAAAATTCAGCCTCCTGTTTTCGGCTATATTGTGCATATGCGTTGTGTTTTCCTTTTTCTTTTTGATGTTTACGCTGAAATTTATGTTTTTTAATTGATGCAAATAAGCGGGATACACTTGACAAAACGGGAAAAATAATTTATAATTTGTATTGTAAAATAACTCGAAGCTTACGGAGGCTCATTATGAAAAAAATAATCGCTTTCTCACTCATCCTTGTCATGATAATGTTCGCCTTTGCATCATGCAACAACGAAGGCGATGCCGCTGAAGGAGACGGAACCACTTACACGGTAAAAGTCACCATCAAGGATAACAAGAACAACATTCTTTACGGTCCCGAAGAAGTTACGCTTTCACAGGAAGACGGAAATGTTCCCACCGTTTTTGATGCTGTTTGTCAGGTTCTTGATCTTAATGAAGCAAAGTATGAGACCGGAACCTTTGCCGGAAACTCAATTATCAAATCTATCGACGGAATCGCGGAAACTTCCGACGAGTTTTGGCAGTTTCTTCTCGACGGCGAGGAAGTCGAAGCACGTTACGGTGCATGCCAGCTTATTGATAAAAGCAGCATCGATTTCTATTACGGTATAAATTCCGATGTGTCCCAGACAGTTGCAACAACTGAACCCCAGACAGACGCCAAAACCGTGAATGACGGCTACGAAAGCTGATTAATAACAGAAAAAATACCCGCACATTGGTGATTTTTTGGAGAAAGACTGTTTCTTTCGTCTGAGATTTCGCGGACTGTGCGGGTATTTTACGGACTATATCGAAAAATGTCTTGAAAAAGAACGTATAAAGTAGTATAATAAGAAAAACAAAGAAGGGTAAAATAAAGAAATATGAGTACTTTCCATCTTTTCAATCATCCGCTTATCACTCACAAGCTGACGATAATGAGACGCCGCGAGACAGGATCCAAGGATTTCAGACAGCTTCTTGATGAGATTACAATGCTAATGGGATATGAGATCACCCGCGACCTTCCTCTTGAGGATGTAATGATAGAAACTCCCATTGCTCCGATGCAAGCACAGAGAATATCCGGAAAAAAGCTTGCGATTATCCCGATCCTCCGTGCCGGTCTGGGAATGGTTGACGGTATGCTTAGCCTCGTCCCCGTTGCAAAAGTCGGGCATATCGGACTTTATCGCGATCCCGAAACTCATCTTCCGGTGGAATATTACTGCAAGCTTCCGACTGATATCGGAGAACGCATCGTAATAGTCGTTGATCCCATGCTTGCAACCGGCGGCTCCGCTTCTGATGCAATTTCGATGCTTAAGGCAAAAGGCGTAAATTCGATACGTCTTATGTGCCTTGTGGCGGCTCCCGAAGGCGTTGCGAAGGTTCAGGCGGATCATCCGGACGTTGATATTTACGCGGCGGGACTCGATGAATGCCTCAACGAGCACGCTTATATCGTGCCCGGACTCGGCGACGCCGGAGACCGCCTGTTCGGAACCAAATAAAAATGCGCCGCATCGAAATAAATGTAAATGACGGGGGACAGCGTTTAGATAAATTCGTCCGAAAGACGGTTTGGGGGCTGCCCCCCTCACTTATGTATAAATATATCCGCACGAAACGGATAAAGGTAAACGGCAAAAGGGCGAAGCTTTCGCAAAAGCTTGTCGAGGGAGATGTCGTCGATTTCTTCATCCCGGACGAGTTTTTTGAAAAGAAAGCCGCCGATTTTGAATTTGATCGGGTAAAGCAGGATTTCGATGTGATCTACGAGGATGAAAACATAATGCTGTGTGATAAACGTCCGGGAATGCTTGTGCATCCCGGTGACGGTGACGAACGCAGAAGCGCAGAGGTATCCGAAAGAGAAACTCTTTTATTCCAGATCAAAGCCTATCTTTGGAAGAAAGGGGAGTACCGCCCCGAAAACGAAAATTCATTTTCGCCCGCACTTTGCAACCGTATCGACCGTAATACGGGCGGAATTGTAATAGCCGCCAAAAATGCGCTTGCGCTGCGGGAAATGAATGAGGAAATACGCCTCGGCGGAACACTGAAAAAATACCTTTGCGCCGTTCACGGCAAAATGGAGAAAAAACACGACATCCTGACCGCTTACCTGTTCAAGGATTCGCGCGTTAAAACTGCCTACGTTACTGACGATTTCAAACCCGGCTCAAAAAAGATCGTTACGGAATACTCGCTTCTTTCGTATAACCGTGAAAAGAATCTTTCGCTTCTCGAGATATCTCTTCATACGGGACGCACACATCAGATAAGGGCTCATATGGCGCATATCGGTCATGTACTTCTCGGAGACGGAAAATACGGAAAAAACAAAAACGACCGCGCCGACGGATGGTTCAGCCAGGCCCTTTATTCGTACAAGCTCGGATTTGACCCTAAAACGGACTTCTTTGAATATCTGCGCGACCGTTATTTTACGGTGGACATGAGCAAAATAAAGTTTCTATCTCTTTTCGATATGAGATAATTAAAACGGAGGTACTGTACAATTGCGTCGTTTGGGATTTGAATACCTTATATATGCCGTGTGCGGCGCTTTGCTTGCACTTCCGTTTACTTTTCCGAAGTTTTGGATAATCGCATGGCTTGCTCCTGTTCCGATGCTTTTCATCGAAGCAAAGCGCGACCGCACAATGCGCCATCCTCTTCTCGGAGCATACAGACGCGGACTCGCATTTTTCTACCCGTACGGGATCATGACATTCTATTGGTTCTCCGAGCTGTATCCTCTTGAATTCACGGGAATGGGAAAATGCGCCGCTCTTTGCGTTGTTCTCCTCGGGATGTTCGGACTTTCTCTCCTTCAGGCATTCGTTTGGGCTTTTCTCTTCGTCGTCGGAGACCTTCTGATACGCCATATCTTCTCGGAAAACGGAAGAAAGTACGCAATCCTTCTTTATCCGTTCATTTGGGTTATTTTCGAGTGGATTCAGGCTCAGACATGGGCGGGAGTACCGTGGGGCAAGCTTGCCCTCGGACAAACGTCGTGTCTGCCGATAATTCAAAGCGCCTCTCTCCTCGGTCCGTACTTTGTATCATTCATTATTATTCTGACTTCTTCGCTTATCGCATTGGCTTCGGTTTTGCTTTCCGCAAAAGATCCGAAGAAATCGCTGCTTCCCATATGCGCCGCAGTTTTCATCTTTGCGGCGAATGTTACATTCGGATCCGTTCGTATCAATCTGCTTGAAGATCAGAGCAGCGAAAACACTGTCCGCGTTTCGGTTATTCAGGGAAATATATCTTCAGCCGATAAATGGGCGGACGATTCATTCGAATATGTCTGCAAAACATACGCACGCCTGACGAAGGAAGCCGCTGACGGCGGTGCCGAAATCGTGGTATGGCCTGAAACCGCCCTTCCGTACAGACTTAACGAAAATAAAGCCGTCAGCGAATATGTTTCCTCCCTCGCACGCGATACCGAAACTACAATACTTGTCGGCGCATTTTTCCGAAACTCCGACGGCAATCTCGAAAATTCTATATATATGATAAAGCCGGACGGAACAATAGCGGAAGATCATTATTCAAAACGTCATCTTGTGCCTTTCGGCGAATACGTTCCCATGAGAAACATCATAATGACTCTCGTGCCTCCGCTCAATGACATAGGAATGCTTGATTCCGATCTTGAAGCAGGCGAAAGCGCGTCTGTCCATGATACGGATTTCGGCAAGATCGCCTCCCTCATCTGCTTTGATTCGATCTATGAACCGCTTGCATATGATGCAGTGCGGAACGGAGCCGAGCTGATCGCAATTTCCACGAATGACTCATGGTTCAACGATTCCTCCGCAGTTTATGAGCACAACGCCCATTCCGTGCTCCGTGCGGTCGAAAACGGCAGATATATCGTGCGCGCCGCAAACACCGGAATATCTTCCGTGATATCTCCTTCGGGAGAAATAAAGGATATGCTGCCGCCGCTTGTCGAAGGACAGATAAGCTGTAACGTGACTTTTTCGGATAAACGGACACTTTATTCCGAAGCAGGGAATATTTTAGTACCTTTTTCGGTCTTCATTTTCGCTGCATCGTCGGTCATTATCCGCATGAAAGGAAAACGCTCAAACGATGGACACTGTTGTTGACGGAAAGATCGCCGGAAAGACCATACGGGAATACTGCCGCGGCGATCTCGGATTCTCCTCGTCAATGCTGAAGAAGCTCAAATTCTCCGAAAACGGGATACTGATAAACGGTTCATTTGTTACTGTAAGGCATATACTGAAAGAAGGAGAGATTCTTTCACTCGCCCTCGAGGATAAGGAAGAAGACACCTCGCCTTATATAATCCCCGTTGACATTCCGATCGAAATACTGTATTCGGATAAAGATTTAACGGCTGTAAACAAACCGCCGAATATGCCCGCTCACCCTTCGTTCGGTCACAGAGACGACACGGTTGCCAACGCGCTTGCTTATCTGAACCGCGGAAAGCCGTATGTATTCCGTCCGGTCAACCGACTTGACCGAGACACAAGCGGCGTGATGCTCGTGGCAAACAGCAAAACCGCGGCATATACTCTGTATAAGAGCATGACCGGAGGACTTATAAAGAAAACATACATAGCACTTCTCGAAGGACATCTGAATAAAAAACGCGGCGTGATCGAATCATACATGAGACGCTGCGAGGACAGCATAATAAAAAGGGAAGAGTGCCCGCGCGGCGAAGGAAAGTACGCAAGAACCGAATACCGTGTTACGGCGGAAAGTGAAAGATACTCCTTGGTTGAAGCTCATCCGGAAACGGGCAGAACACACCAGCTCAGGCTTCATTTTGCCTCTTCGGGCGCCCCGATCGTCGGTGATTCCTTATACGGAAATCCTTCCGAATTTATAGACCGGCATGCTCTTCATGCTTCCGAAGTCAAAATAAGGCTTTCTCCGGATTCGGATGAGCTCACGGTGAAAGCACCGCTCCCGGACGATATCGAAAAATTGTGCCGAAAATTCTTCTCGGCGAATTCGTGAAATAAAAAGGATCAGCAATGCTTGAAAAAATCGTAGAAAAAGTAAAAAATAATGTTCCGCTGCCGGCGTTTATTATCTTTGTCTGCACCGCAGTTTCAGCCGTATTGCATATAGCCTTTGTCAAATTGCCTGCGTTCGCCGATTTCTTCAATCGGTATATAAGCTCGGTATTCCGAACGATTCTTGCCAAACTTACGACATGGTTTCCTTTCTCTTTGGCGGAAGCGTTCATCATCTTTATCCCCGTAACATTCGTTACCGTGATAATATGGGCATTTCGCCGGGTAAAGTTGAGCGTGAATGCAGGAAATCGCTCCGTGGTTTCGCTTATTTCGGTCATAGCGTTTCTTTATTCCGTATTCGTTCTGAATTTTGCGGCTGGATACAGCACATCTCCTCTTGAAACGAAGCTTTCTCTTGAAAGAAAAGACCTCTCGGCTGACGATCTTCGCTATGCCGCCGACTATCTAATTTCCGAAATGAATTCCCTCGACGACAAAATAAAATTCGATTATGCGTCTCTGTCGGAAATGCCGTACTCAAACAGTGAGATGATAGATAAGCTCAACGATGCATACGAAAAAGCATACGATAAGTATGCGTTTATCGCTCCGCTGAGAGCGTCGGTCAAACAGGTGGCGCTTTCGGAGCTCATGACATATACCCACATTTCAGGAGTATATTCTTTTTTTACCGGAGAAGCCAATATAAACGTGAACTATCCGGACTTTGTGCTTCCGTATACCGCTGCGCACGAAATGGCGCATCAGCGCGGCATCGCGCGCGAAAAGGAAGCAAATTTCGTCGCTTACCTCGTCTGCATGGAATCCGACGACGATTATATCCGTTACAGCGCGTACCTCAATATGTATGAATACATTATCTCCGCACTCTCAAAAGCAGATAAGGAGCTTTACACCCAAACCGTAAAGAATCTTGATACCGATATAAGATATGAGCTCGCCGCCTACAGTGACTTCTTCGACAAATACCGTGATTCAAAAGCGTCAACGGTATCCGAAACCATTAACAATACCTATCTCACGATTCAGGGAACCGAGGGAACCAAAAGCTACGGTATGGTCGTCGATCTTTTTGTCGCATATCTCAAGCAGCAGCAATCGGGACAATAACCGGAATCGGCAGGAAATATGAAAATAAATCATTGAAAAAATAGTTATTTTTTCATGACTGTATGTGCAAAAAAACTAATTGTATTAAAAAAATGAAAACCATTGCGGAGCCTCTATATTTTCTCTGCAAAAGATGGTATAATATACGATGGTTTTGAATGAAAATATGCTGAAACAGATTTACATAAAACATATCAGAAAGGCATTTACATTTATATGGAAAAAATAGTTGTAAAGGGCGGAGTTCCGCTGAACGGCACCGTTGAAATAAGCGGAATGAAAAATGCCGCTCTGCCTATAATTTTCGCGTGTGTTCTTGTCAAAGACAAGTGTTATATAGAAAATGTTCCCAATGTCCGTGATGTCGCGTTTGCTCTTGATATTCTCAGAAGTTTGGGGGCAAGCATAAAAACAATAAATAAGACCACGTTGGAAATCGACTGCACCGATATAGAATGCGGCGATGCTCCTTATGAGCTCGTAAGTCAGATGAGGGCTTCGTATTATCTTCTCGGTGCCGAGCTCGGACGTTTTTCATATGCCAAAGTGGCTCTTCCGGGCGGATGCGATTTCGGTCCACGTCCGATAGATCAGCATATAAAGGGCTTTGAAGCGCTCGGCGGAACCGTAACCAACGAAGGCGGATATGTTGAAATAAACGCACCGGACGGAATCGGCGGGGCAAATATCTTCTTCGACAGAGTGACCGTCGGGGCAACCGCCAATCTGATGATAGCTGCGGCAATAAGCGACGGCGTTACGGTTATAGACAACGCTGCGCGCGAGCCGCACATAGTAGACCTTGCAAACTTCCTGAATACCTGCGGCGCACGAATAAGCGGCGCAGGAACGGATATGATAAAGATACGCGGAGTCAAAGAACTCCACGGATGTACCTACACGATAATTCCCGATATGATCGAAGCCGGCACATTTATGATTGCCGCAGCCGCGACCGAAGGAAGAGTGCGGATCAACAACATTATTCCCAAGCATCTTGAGTCGATCACCGCAAAGCTTCAGGAGATCGGCGTAAGCGTACAGGAATTTGACGATTACCTCATAGTCTCCCGAAAAGGCAAGCTTTCCAAAACTCGCATAAAAACATTGCCGTATCCCGGATTTCCGACCGATATGCACCCTCAAATGACCGTTCTTCTCTGCCTTGCGGACGGAGTAAGCTTTATTTCCGAGGGCGTATATGAAAACAAACGTTTCCGATATGTAGATGAACTCGCAAGAATGGGAGCGGATATAAAAGTAGATGTACACACTGCCGTTATAGAAGGCGGAAAGCCTCTTTCCGCCGCTCCGGTCCGTGCCGTTGATCTGCGCGCAGGCGTTGCGCTTGTTATTGCAGGACTCGTATGCAGCGGCGAAACCGAAATAACCGATATCTTCCGCATAGAGCGCGGATATGACGATATCGTAGGAAAACTGAAATCTCTCGGTGCAAATATACGAAAAGTAGTTGTGCCCGAGAAGATAGATATAAAAAAAGCAAACTAAAACGCAAAATGAGAAAGGAAATAAAAAAATGACAGTAACCAAAAAATCTCTCATCGGCGATATACTTGATAACGAAATAGAAACCGCACAGTTCTTCTTTGAGATCGGCATGCATTGCCTCGGCTGCCCTGCATCGCGCGGAGAGACTATCGAAGAAGCCTGCGAAGTGCACGGTACCGATGCAGATGAGCTCGTAAAAAAGATAAACGAATTTCTTGAGTCCAAAGAATCCAAATAAAATAAGCGCGGCACAAGCCGCGCTTTCTCATTATGAACAGTATTAAACTATCCCCGCGGCTTCTGACTGCGGCATCCATGGTGCCTCCCGATTCCCATGTGATAGACGTCGGAACGGATCATGCCTATCTTCCTATATATCTGCTTCTTTCCGGTAAAGTAAGGTCCGCTTCTGCCTCGGATATAAATGAGGGTCCCATCGCCGCGGCGCGAAGCAATGCGGAAAAGTACGGCGTCGCGGAAAGACTTGAGTTATACCTTTCAGACGGACTGAAGGAATGCAATGTTTCCGCCAAGTGCTTCAACTGCATAATTATTTGCGGCATGGGCGGAGAGCTTATTTCTTCGATAATCGAAAATACCCCCGAAATAAAGCACCCCGGGACAAGCTTTGTTCTTCAGCCCATGACAAGAGCGGAACAGCTCAGACTTTATCTTTCGGAAAACGGATTTTCAATAAAAGATGAAAAACTTGTGCGCGACAGCGGAAAAATATATCAATGCATTTCGGCAGAATACACGGGCAAAACCTATTCGCTTTCCCTCGCACAGCTTTTGTGCGGTCCGATAATAATGCAAAAGTATCACTCCGATCCGCTCAGAAAAGAATTCATTCATTCGACAATTGCGAATCTGCAAAAAATAGCCGACGGCAAGTCATGCTCCGGCGCTCCGAACGATAAAGAAAAGATGCTTATCGGAGAGCTTTCGGCACTTATTTGATTCAGATGAGGAAAATCACATGACTGTATATGAATTTTACAAATTTCTCGACAAAATTTACCCAAAAGAGCTATCCTGCCCGTGGGATAATGACGGAATAATGTGTTCCCGAGATCCGGATGCATCCGTGCGCAAGGTTCTTGTATCTCTTGACGCAACGGAACGGGCATTAAAGTATGCCTCGGAAGGTGAATTTGATCTCCTTCTTACCCACCATCCTATGATATTCAGAAAGCTTGAGGCGGTAACTCCCGCCACGCTCGGAGGAAACAGGGCAGTCGCGGCTTTCGGAGGAGATATTTCGGTCATTTCGCTTCATACAAGACTTGATGCCGGACGTGGCGGAGTCAACGATTCCCTTGTAGAAAAGCTCGGATATACCTCTTCGGAAACATTCGGCGACGATGAATCTCCGGCGCTCGGAAGAATTTTTGAGCTTGAGTCTCCGATCGGTGCAGAAGCCTTTTCATTATCGGTAAAAGAAAAGCTCGGCGCGCAGTCGGTAAGACTGACAGGACGCAAAGCTGTCAAAAGGATAGCTGTGGTCGGTGGTGCGGGCGGCGACTTCGTCCTTCCCGCAATTCTCAGCGGCGCCGATATGCTCTTATGCGGAGAATGTTCTTACAATGCAGCACAGGATGCCGCCGAGCAAGGCTTGTGCGTTCTCGAAGCGGGACATTACCACACGGAATTTCCCGTATGCCGTAGACTGCTCTCGCTTGCCGAAGAGTGCGGGATAGGCGGTGAAATATTCGAAAGCTGCGATCATATCACACTTTAACCAATAAAAACAACGGAGAAACAGTATGCTTAAGCTTGAAAACATCTCATTTTCGGCTGATACCGAAAACGGAAAAAAAGAGATACTTAAAGACATAACTCTCGAGATAGACGGCGGTTTTACTGCAATAACCGGTCCGAACGGCGGCGGAAAGTCAACTCTTGCGAAAATAATAGCAGGCATATACCGTCCGAGCGCAGGAAAAATATATCTCGACGGTAAGGATATAACCGATCTTGATATAACGGGACGCGCTAAAGCCGGAATCGGCTTTGCATTTCAGCAGCCGGTGCGCTTCAAGGGAATAACGGTAAAGGATCTCATAACCTTGGCATCAGGCAAAAAAATCGGAGTTTCCGAAGCCTGCGAATATCTTTCGGAGGTCGGTCTTTGCGCCCGTGATTATATAAACCGCGAGGTCAACGCCAGTCTTTCGGGCGGAGAGCTCAAGCGAATCGAGATCGCCACGGTGCTTGCCCGCAGATCGCCTGTAACCGTATTTGACGAACCTGAAGCGGGCATTGACCTTTGGAGCTTCGGAAATCTTATCTCCGTATTTGAAAAAATGCACCGTGAAACCTCGGGAACAATAATTATCATATCTCATCAGGAACGTATTCTCTCGACGGCGGATGAAATAATCGTTATCGCAGACGGCAGCGTTAAATCAAGAGGCGCAAGCGAAGAGATACTGCCCACACTGCTCGACAGCCCTTCGGTATGTAAAATACTGACCGAAAAGCTTTAAGCTTTGATTCTGCAAGAAAGGACGCATTTACAAGCATTTTAACTGAAATGGATAAAATAGAAAAGGATCTTCTCGAAGCGGTTTCGGGACTGCATGAAATTCCCGCAGGAGCATACAATATCCGCGCAAACGGCGTTTCCGTAGGACGTGCATCAAGCGAAAATATAGAAATAGTGTCAAAAGCGGACAAGCCCGGAATAGATATAATAATCAAACCTGGTACAAAAAACGAAAGCGTTCATATCCCGGTTATTCTTTCCGAAAGCGGTCTGAACGACATGGTCTATAACGATTTCTATATCGGCGAGGGAGCCGACGTCGTAATTGTCGCGGGATGCGGAATCCACAACGGCGGAGACAAAGAATCGCGTCACGATGGAATACACTCATTCTTCGTAGGCAAAAATGCCAAGGTAAAATATATTGAGAAGCATTTTGCCGAAGGCGACGGCAACGGCGCGAGAGTAATGAACCCTACCACGATCGTCGATATTGCCGAAAACGGATACATGGAAATGAATACGATGCAGATCAAAGGCGTCGATTCGACAAAAAGAAAGACGACCGCAACACTCGGTGCGGGAGCAAAGATATCCATTTCCGAAAAAATAATGACCCACGGGAAACAGATTGCGGAAACGGATTTCACTGTTGATATGAACGGTGAGAACTCCTCTGCACATGTCGTCTCGAGATCGGTGGCAAAGGAAAATTCAAAGCAGATCTTCCTTGCCAATGTGCGCGGAAACACAAAGTGCAGCGGTCATACGGAATGCGATGCCATCATCATGGATAACGCTGTTGTTTCCGCCATACCGGAAATTACCGCAAATTCAACGGAAGCGGCGCTCATACATGAGGCGGCAATAGGAAAAATTGCAGGTGAACAGATCGAAAAGCTGATGACCCTCGGATTAAGCGAAAAAGAAGCAGAAGAGCAGATCATAAGCGGATTCCTCAAGTAATAGCATTATGATATCGCAGGCATACGGCATAGTCATAATTCTCTTGAAAAGCGCAGCGGTGAAAGTCATTTACGGAGTTTCACCGCTGCGCTTTTGTATGAATACGCTTTAACAATGACACTTCAAGATGCATATACTTTATTAGAAACCGAAGTAAAAAAGAAAGGAATGATTGTTTTGTCTCGCTGTATAGCTTCTCTTAAATCCATGACACATGCCGAAAAAGCAAAGCGCGCTCTTGAAGCTGAACGCTTGCGGTGTGAAATAGTCAATCTTGATAAAAACCTCACCAGGCACGGATGTGCCTACGGCTTGGAATTCGACTGCGCACAATCGGAACGGGTCAAACTTATCCTCAATCGGCGAGGTCTCGGATACGGGGACATTCTGGGGAGGCGATAGTATTGATTTATCTCGATAATGCCGCAACAACATTTCCGAAGCCCGAGTGTGTCATTCGTGAAATGTCAAAATGTATGCGCGAATACTGCGGCAATCCGGGAAGAGGATCGCATTCGATGGCGCTTGCGGCATCATCGAAAATTTACGAATGCAGAGCACTTGCGGCGCAGCTTTTTTCATGCGAAAACCCCGAAAATGTTGTTTTTACCATGAACACGACTTACGCGATCAACATGGCTGTCAAATCTCTGTTCTCCGGTCACGGGCATATTCTCATAAGCTCAATGGAGCACAATTCCGTATACCGTCCCACTGTGAAACTCTGCAATATAAAAGGCGCATCTTTTGATATATTTGATGCATTCGCGGACGACATTATCTCGGAGATAAAACGTAAAATCAAGCCGAACACGGAAATGATCGTTTGCGCTCATGCTTCAAATATATGCAATCATGAGCTTCCGATAGAAAAGATCGGAAAGTTTTGCGTAAAAAACGGGTTGTACTTTGTCGTAGACGCGGCTCAGAGCGCGGGGAATCTTGATATAAACGTCGAGATGGCAAATATAACCGCATTGTGTGTTCCCGGTCACAAGGGGCTTTACGGACCGCAGGGGAGCGCCATGATGATATGCGGGAAGGATTTTCGAGGCAGCACATTCGTCGAGGGCGGCGGTGGGATAAATTCACTTGACCGCGAAATGCCCGAATTTCTTCCCGAAAGATATGAGGGCGGAACTCTTCCGACTCCGTGTATAGCCGGACTCGACAGGGGAATTGAATTTGTACTGCGCGAAACTCCTCGGGCGATCAGAGAAAAAGAAGAATATCTTTTTTCGGAAGCTTATAATCGTCTCGCGGGAGACAGACGCTTTAAAATATACTCGCATAAGAGCGGACCTATCCTGCTTATAAATATAAAGAATAAAAGCCCTTCCGAGACAGGAAAAACGCTCAACGATCTCGGGATATGCGTGCGCAGCGGCTTTCACTGCTCGCCCCTCGGTCATGAAAGCTTAGGAACCGGGGACGACGGAGCCGTGCGCGTCAGTTTCGGATTTTTCAACAGAAAAAATGATGCAATAAAGCTTTGCGATGCTTTACTGTCAGTTGCAAAATCGGTATAATAGCGTTTAAAAAGACGGCTCGTCAGAGCCGTCTTTTTATCTTTTTACAATAGTGAGTCAAATTATCGGACGCAAATATTACCGTAACCGACATTACAGAATCAGTCCTGCTTTACTTCCTCTGCATCATCCGCCGAAGCTTCTTCGGATTCGGAAAGCGTGTCATTTTCACCGTTGCAGGAATCATTTTCGTTCAATGCGTTTTCCTCCGACGAGCCAGCTGAAGCCTCGTAAGAGCTTTCCGACACCTCCGCAGCCGATTCCGCTTTTGCGTTTTTCCTCTTTCTCGAGATCACACAAACCGAAATTGCGGCAGCAGCTATCAAGATTACCGCACCTGATACCGCCAATAGAAGCGCTTTTCTCTCGCCGGTCAAGACGGAAATCCACGACGGAAGCGTTTCCATGCGAACATGGGAACTGTCTCTCCGGCAAACGTATTTGACAGTGCCGGAGCCGAACAGTGAAGCTTTCTTCTCGGATACACCTTCGCCCCAATCATGCCCGAGAGGCGCAATTGTTTCTTCTTCCTCTTTTCCGCATTTGCTGCATCTGATTACGCGAAGTCCTTCGCTTTCACATCCGCTTTCAGTATACGATACCTCTTGAAAATCATGCTCACACTTCAAAGAGGTAAAGTCTGTGTATTCCTTGCCGCAGTTTTTGCACCTGTATTCCGTGTCCGTTCCGTCCGAAGTTTCTTTTACGGATATTCGTTCATAGTCGTGACCGAGCGGCGCCGCTGTTTCCGATATATGTTCACCGCAGACCGTACACTCATATTCGGTTATCCCTTCATTTTCGCAATCGGCTTCGGTTGAAGAGATCTCCGCAAGAGCGTGTCCGAGCGCGGGAGATGTCTCGTTGAAAACCTCATAACCGCATTTGCTGCATCGTAAAAATTCTCCGCCGCTCTCCGTACAGCTTGCATCACGCTCCGATACCAATTCAAACGAATGTCCTTCTGCCTGAATTGTCTCCGTGTAAGAATCTCCGCAGTTAGAGCAGGTATATGTAGTTATTCCGTCCTGGGTATGAGTCAGCTCCTGATAGAAAGTAACCGAATAGCTGTGCGAAAGCTGAGGAAGCACGTTATACTTTGTATGTTCTTCGAATTGCGTGCAGCCCTTGTCAATAAGATTGTGAGTGTATCTGCAATAATAGTTTGCACTTCCCGGTGCATAGCAAGTGGCAGGGACAACATCCTCGGAAAGCCACAAATGCTTTTCGGGATCGGGAGCCGACGCGACCGGTCTTACATCTTTACGGTGACCGCAGACGGTGCAGTGCACGGACTGCTTTCCCGCAGAGAAGCATGATACCGGATAATCCACGGTATATTCGGCGGCATACGAGTGATCGTGGCCGGTGTAATAGTTTATAATCGCTTCCGCATCCGCTTCTCCCATTTTTCGCAGATTTTCTTCTTTATCGGCAACCGCAAGATCATTGGGGTTTGAAAGATAAGCGTGCTCTATAATAATTCCCGGAAAGCCGAATTTCGCAGCCCATGTAATTATTCCGAAATAATCCGACAGACCGCCGACCGAAGAATCCCCCGGGATATCCCACTGACATTTGTCGCTCCAATAATAAAGAGTGCTGCCGTGATCGTACTGCTGGAAGCATCCTTTGTTGCGAAGCCCCGTAGCCAAAGAAAGCTTCGAAGCGATACTGTTCCCGAGTCCCTTCATATCAAATCTCGGCAGTACGGATGTATAAACTTCGATACCATTCGGTGCGGAGGAGGTACTGCTGTTAAAGTGGATACTGACTATAAGATCGGCATTCACACTGTCCGCGTAAACTCCTCTCTGTGCAAGAGTCAGAAGAGGTTCTGCCTGGGTACTGCGGGTCATGCGAACGTCAAAATTCCCGTTCTTTTTAAGCACTTCGGCACAGTAGGAGGCAACCTTCAAATTATAATATGACTCGTAGTGCGTTCCCATTGAGCCGGGATCGCTGCCGCCGTGCCCGGGATCAAGAACAACGGTTATTTTATCATCGCCCGAAAAACGTGCGGCAAAAACAGAAAAGGGAAGCAGCAGCAATGCAAAAATCACCGCTGCGATTACAAGTGAAATACGCTTAATCATAAATACTCCGTCATGGCTAAGTAGCAACGCGGTCCGTGAAAAAGTCCGCTTGTCAATAATTATACACGCTGTGTCGAATTATGTCAACGAAGCATTATACAGAAAAGCGCAAAAATAACGATTTGGTATTGACATTTCGTTATTTTTCAATTATAATATGATAGTACAGTATTTTGCGGTACATTTGTTTGGTAGCGAAGGGAGGGATATAAATGGCAGAAATCAGAGTAAAAGATGGTGAGACTCTCGACAGCGCGCTTCGCAGATTTAAGCGTCAGTGTCAGAGATCGGGTATCCAGGCCGAGCTTCGCAAAAGAGAATGCTATGAAAAGCCGAGTGTAAAGAGAAAGAAAAAGTCTGAAGCAGCAAGAAAGCGCAAATACAAGTAATTCTTGTACAACCAATACCTGAAATGAAAAGGCTGTCGCATTAGCGCAGCCTTTCGTTTTATTGTGTCATTCCAAATAATTACTTTCAGCTTCAAGCCCCGAAAATCCACGCTGACGGAAAACCTCGTAAACAGCTACCGCGACGGAATTTGAAAGATTCAGGCTTCTGAGACCGCCCCGCATGGGAATCCTTACACATCTTTCGTAGTTTTCTCTCAGGAAATCCTCCGGAAGTCCCCGTGTCTCCGGACCGAAAAACAGATATGAGCCGTCGGGGTAAGCAATGTCAGTATAAGATCTCGGAGATTTGGTGGAAAAGCAGAATATCTCGGCATTGAGATGCTTTTCAAAGAAATCGTCAAGCCCGTCATAATATGTTATATCGAGCAGATGCCAATAATCAAGCCCGGCACGTTTCAGCTTAGCATCATCTATCTTAAATCCGAGAGGACGTATAAGGTGAAGAGAACATCCGGTTGCGGCGCATGTGCGGGCAATATTTCCCGTATTCTGCGGGATTTCGGGCTCCACCAAAACGATGTTGAACATAATCGATTACCTCTGATTGAATCTATTTACCGAAAAATCGCAGGTATTTAAGACCGCGAGCTCTAAGTTTCGGCGCCTTTTATTATCCTTATATATTTTACTCCGATTTCTCGAATTTGGC
>URSW01000011.1 GCA_900550625.1 uncultured Eubacteriales bacterium | reverse complement strand
TCCCAAATGCGGCGCGCTATCAACTGCGCTACACCCCGATTTACTGATTTTTGCAAGATATCGGATTTTGCTTTAGACCGAATTCCTATATTTCGAATTCCCATATTTCGGACGCGGCGGAGAAGGTATGTGTTTTTCTCCGTGCGCAGTCGCGCGCGGCGGATCCAGCATACTCTTCATAACCTGCGAAACGTGCAGATGGTAATCGAAAAAATCCGGCTTCGAAGAAAAATCAAACACGCCGGAGCAGGTCGTTATCCCAAAAAAGCACGCTTTCGCGTGCTTTTTCTTGGTCTGAGTGACTGGACTTGAACCAGCGGCCTCTACCACCCCAAGGTAGCGCGCTACCAACTGCGCCACACCCAGATATTGAATCGTTATTCCGATTTCGAGCTTTATTAGTATACCACAAAACCGCTGTGCAGTCAATCCTTTTTTGCAAAATAAAACGAAGAATTTTGTCATTCGGGTGAAAATACGACATTTGGTCCTCCGTTGGACGTTCGAAACGGTAAAATCGAGTGTAAAATCACGCAAAACGCCTTCGCCTACACAAATATACAAAGACGAACCGGGTTTAGTTATGTTTCGCAATTTGCGCATTCTCATGTCCTTTTCAGAGCCGATTCGGGGAGCTCAGGCGGTCTTTTGACAGTCTTTTTGACAGTCTTCAAAGAAAAACGCACCGAAAATGACGGTCGCCGCTCTGCCGGAGAAGGCATTACGGCGACCGTTCCACAATCAATCTATTCGACATCAAAGCCGAGCTGAGCGTCCGCATTTGTATACGGCTTTACCCCATTATACGGAATCCCGAGATGCTCATATGCAAGGCGGGTCACGCATCTGCCTCGCGGAGTGCGGCTGAGAAATCCGATCTGCATGAGGTACGGCTCATAAACGTCCTCAATCGTAACCGCTTCCTCGCCGACCGTAGCGGCAAGCGTATCAAGTCCGACCGGTCCGCCGTCGTAAAAATCGATGATGGTTTTTAGCATTCTGCGGTCGGTATTGTCGAGCCCGAGCTCATCTATCTCGAGCATCTGAAGCGCGCCTCTTGCCGACTCGAGAGTGATCGTGCCGTCTCCGCGAACCTGTGCGTAATCGCGCACGCGCTTTAGCAGTCTGTTTGCGATACGCGGAGTACCGCGGCTTCTCGAAGCTATTTCGAGCGCGCCGTCCTCGGTGATCGGAATCTTGAGTATACCCGCACTGCGCCGCACGATTGCGGACAGCTCCTCGGGAGAGTAAAGCTCAAGCTTCAAGATTACACCGAAGCGATCGCGCAGCGGTGTTGTAAGCTGTCCCGCGCGTGTTGTGGCCCCTATAAGCGTGAAGTGCGCAAGCGGGACGCGAATCGAGCGTGCTGCAGGTCCCTTTCCGATGATTATATCAAGCGAAAAGTCCTCCATCGCGGGATACAAAATCTCCTCGATCGAGCGCGAAAGGCGATGTATCTCGTCGATAAAAAGAACATCTCCCTCGCCGAGGTTGGTGAGAAGTGCGGCAAGGTCGCCCTGCTTTTCAATTGCAGGTCCCGAGGTCACGCGGAAATTCACGCCGAGTTCGGCGGCGATTATGCCGGACAGCGTTGTTTTTCCGAGACCCGGAGGTCCGTAAAGCAGCACATGATCAAGATAATCCCCTCGCAGCTTCACCGCGTCAATATATATTTTGAGAATCTCCTTTGCCTTCTCCTGTCCGATATACTCGTCCATATCGAACGGGCGAAGGCTCACCTCGTTTTCGTTATCCTCGGATGTCGCATCCGTGGATACTATTCTGTTTTCAAAATCGAAATCGTCCATATGTGACCTTCTTTCTCAGTCAGCGGTCAGTTGGAAGTCAGATATGCAAGCGCGGCTTTGATGATCTCATCAGTTCCCGCGGATGTATCGCAGAAGGTAAGTGCCTCATTGACATCCGCCTGCGAATATCCGAGAACGAGCAGTGCGTCACGGGCATCCGAAACCGCGGAAGTAAATGCGACCGAAGGCACACTTCCCTTGCCCGCAGAGCGTTTGGTCTGCGACGCGCCGGACAGTGTCGGGAACGCTTTCTGCATCTTATCCTTCAACTCAAGCACAACACGTCCCGCAGTTTTTGCGCCGACGCCTTGAGCCTTTGATATCGACTTCGTGTCCTCAGCCGCGATAATACCGGAAAGCTCGGTCGGAGAATAGAGCGAGAGAATTGCCATTGCCGCCTTCGGTCCGACCCCGGATACCGTGATAAGCATCTTGAAGCAGCGCAGTTCATCGCGATCCGGAAAACCGTAAAGCTCTACGGCATCTTCCCTCACCTGCATATGGGTGAAAAGTCTCACTTCCGCTCCGCCGTTTTCATCAGGCTGAGGAAGGCGTGAAAACGCCGACGCGGAAAGCGCAACGGAATATCCGACTCCGCAGCAGTCTATAATGCAGTTGAGTTCGACCGGATCCGCAAAAATCAGTCTTCCCGTCAGGCAGGCTATCATTCACTTTCTCCTTCACTGCTTCCGTCATGCGCTTCCCTTTCGGAATCGCATTCGGTGTCCGAATCCTCGGCTGTTTCATTCGCGCCCGAAGCGTCGCCGTCGGTGAGAGGCTTCGCATCCGAAATATTCTCCGAAGTCTCCGTGATATCCTCCGACAGCGCAGTGTCGGAGATTTCTCCGTCCGTTCGAGATTCCGTAAGTGCTGCTCCGACGCGGACACGGCGCTTGCGGAGGAGGTACTCGCCGATCCACATGAGCGCAAATATCACAACTCCCGCGCAGGAGATCATGATTCCGTAAACCGCACAGTCGGGACGGTATTTCATCTCAAGGTTATAGCTTCCCGCGCTCAGGCGGAATGCGGTAAGACCGTTCATCACCTCAAAGGTTTCGACAGCGTTTCCGTTGGCGCTCACCTTCCATCCCTCATCGTAAGGGATAGAGGTATAGATAAGCTCCTGACCGGGGAGAACGTGAATCGTTCCGCAGAGTGTGTCCTCGGTATGGTAATTCACGTTGAACTCACTTGTCTTAAGCTTAGGCATCGCTTCGGTGAAAACGTTCTCATCGAAATAGTAGAAATAATCGCAGTTATCCTTCAAATAGAGATTGTCCTTCTGAAGCTCAAGGCGGATCTCCACGTTTTCGCCGGGCTCAAAAATTCCGATGTCGACTATACGGCAGGTTTCGTTTGCGAAATATGTGTCCTTCGCCGCGCCGTTTACATAGAGTTTGCATTCGCGTGTATAGTCGCTCGGGATATACATAAGCACGTTTTTGCTGTTTTCCGCCTCAAACGAAAGTGTTACGGAGGAAATATCGCTGTCCGAGCTCTTGGTGTATTTTATATGGCCGGATGTGTAGTTCTGAGTGCAGTTCATCGTGTTGATAATCGAGGACTGCTTGAGCGGCTTGAATATCTTGACTCCATCCTCCTCGCCGAGCATTGCGGCGACCGTATCGTTCATACGCTCAAACGGAGATTTATACTGTGTCTCATCAAAGGAAGCAAGCGCTTCATTGACTCCCGCGGCAATCGACATTGCGTAGGGATTTTCGTAGATGAACACGCTGCCGACCTGAGACTTCTTTTCATAAAGAGAGCTCATAAGAGAAACATTCTCGGTCATGATATACTTTATTCCGAAGATCGAATCGAACACGGGAGTTGCGCCGAGATATTTCGACCAATGAGATTTCGACGAAATTCCGTAATCTCCGAGAAGCTTTATCGTGGAGGCATTCAGGGTCGATGTGGAATTGGACACGCCGTATATACCGAGTGCCATATTATCGTTTGTTTTTCTGTGCGACGTCTTTTCCATGCGGTAGAAGCCGGGATCGTCCTCTTTAAGCTTATCCACCACGGGCGAATACTTATCGATGAAATCTCGGAATCCGGTGCGCTTTGAATAAACAACGTCGTCATCGAGATCGACAAGATTTGCAAGTCCCGCGGTATACGCCTCAAACGAAACAATCATCACAAGGACGAGCGCCGTCGTATTTCTTATATTTTTAACGCTCCATGTAGCGCCGCGGAGAAGGAGGAGATATGCGACAATAAATCCGATCGACGGCCAAACGCTTGTCAGGTCGGGAATGTTTTCGTATTCAAGCTTCTGCAGAACAAACAGTACAAGCGTTATAACGCCCGCGCTTATAATGATCGGGCGGTAGCCTATATCCCGTATATTCTCATATGCTTTGTAAGCCATGATAATGAAGAGAAAGCAAAGCATAAAGGAATAGCGGTAGTTCAGCCAATTGGGGCGCTGCATGCCGTGCCATACGAGGTCAAGCGTCGATGCATTGAAGCTGAACACCATGAAGAGAACAAGTATCGCAGTTGCGATCTTCTCGCGGAGGCTGATCTTCTTCACGAAGAAATACAGCGGAAGAAGGATAAAGGTGAGCATTCCGCAGTAAACAAAAGGCCAGCCCTCGGGACGCACGGTATCGTACGATCCGAAATACATCTTTGAGACAAGATCGAGAAAATCGAATTTCTGACTGAGGGCATAAGAAGGATGTGTGAAATCGGACTTGCCGAAGGTCAAAGCCTGATACGAACTCCATATATAGACAGCAGAAATAATTATGGCAACGGCTGAAAACACCGCCATTTTCCCGATGGTCTTTGCAAGATGGAATTTCACGCCGAGGGGATTTCTCTCCTCGGGGGAAAGAGAATAATAATAGTAGAAGAAATAAAGCGCGACGAAAATACAGGTCATATATCCAATATAGAAGTTCGACATTATCGCAAGCGAAAGCGTTATGACGAACATCTTGTATTTGCCGTTCTTTATGATATTTTCAACGCCGAGGAGGATGAGCGGGAGATAGATGAGGTTGTCGATCCACATCGTATTATGCTGCATAACGACAGCATATGCACAGAGCGCATAAAGCGTGGAGAAAACGACCGTCATCGGACGGTTGCGCTTTCTTGTGGCTTCAATATACGAACCGAAGGTAAGTCCGCAAAGTCCCGTCTTCAAAAGAAATATAACAAGCAGCGCTTCGGTGATATGAGTTTCGGGAAATAGTGCGACAATCGCCGAAAACGGGCTTGCGATATAGTACCCTATTATGCCTAAAAACTCTCCGCCGAGAGAACGCCGGAAGGAATAAAGCAGACTTCCGCCTTCCGTGATTATGTCGCGGAGCGCCTGGAAGAAGTAGACGTACTGTCCGTTCAAATCCAACACAAGCACACTGTTCTCACCAAACGGATACACTTCCATCGTTATATAGATCAGCCACATGATCGCGGCGGGAAGGAAAAAGCATATAAGAAGGTACTTACGTTCTCTGAGCGTTTTACGCCAGAAATTCTTTATGCCGTGTCCTTCGAGATCTATCTCCGGGAGCTTTTTGCCTTCTTCAGCGGCTGAAAGTGCCTCGGGAACGGTGCGTTCCCCTGCACATTCAGCCGAGGTTTCACCGATGGGCAAAATATCTTCAACATTATTGTTTTCTAAATTCATATTTATTCACCATTTCAATGCTCTTCCCCGTTTGATGCGCCGGAAACGGCACCGTCCGGAGTTGTGATTTTTTTTATCGAACGTTCAAGCTTTATCCGCGGAACCGTCATATCTCTTCCGCACTTTCGGCATATGATTCGCACGTCAGAGCCGACACGCACTGTGTCGAAGCTTTTGCCGCCGCACGGATGCGGCTTTTTGAGTTCAAGTATATCCCCGGGGGATATCTTAATTATCTTTGCCATATCAGAGCTTTTCAAAACGATCTATGCCCAAAACGAACACCGTGGCACCGCCGACTGTAACCTTTTCGGGCAGACTGTCATCATGAACGCTTCTGCCGAGTGCGGGAGTCGTCTGATCGCGCGTTGCGCAGCATTCAGAAAGAATACTGATAACGCGGTCCTCGCTTTCCTCCTCCGTGCCGATCAGAAAAGTGGTATTGCCGACCATGAGAAATCCTCCCGTGGTAGAAAGCTTCGTTACCAAAAAACCTTCCTTTGTGAGCGCACTCGCGGCGATCGCACTGTCTTCGTTGTTCACTATTGCAAGTATCAGCTTCATAACATATTCCCCCGAAAGCAGAAAATTATAAGTAACTCAATATTATATGACGGCTTCTTCTGTCAAGCGCTTCGATATCCGGTATCTCATACCGGTTATCGCTCGCATCCTTGATAAGAACACGTTTGCCGTAAAAAAGCTTTATGTCGCTGTGCCTGTTTTTAACCGTTACCGATGCATTTCCGAAATTCGTCTCGACGGAAAACGTGAGCAGACCGAATTTATCGGTAAATCCGATAAAGGCGCATATTTCCGGTATACGGTAGTAATCGGTAAGGCACGCTCTGACCGCTTCGGCACTTTTTTTGTCAAGCGAGTCGAGAGAGCGCACAATCATCTGTTCCTTACCCTCTTCGTTGAGGAGGCTTATATATCTGTCGGGACCGGAAAGCGGAAAGAGCCGTCTCGGCTCAAGCGCATTGATCCGCTCACCGCCGAAAAGCTCGGCGTCAACCTGACAGAATGACGACGGAGTAAAGCGAACGCTGTCTCCGTCCACATATTTTCTTGACATATTGATTCTCCGTTAAGCACCGCAGTGCAGGTAAAGCTGTTCCGGTGCCGCGCACAGCGGCGGTCGGCGTATACAGCAAAGTTTTATTAAAAAAACAAAAACCGGTTTCACGTCGGAGTTTGACGCATTGCGTCATTTTCGCAGACACGGTAATTGAATGTACAAGTACAGATTAATGCTATACCGTGTCCAATTATACCATCAAGCAAAAATGCTTGCTTGCAAGGGCGTTTTTGCGAAGCCGTCAATGTCGAGTCCGCGCGAAGCGCGGAAAGGGGCATAAGCCCCGTGCTGTTTTCGTCCCGATAAACAGCCTCGAAGATATTATACCATATTTCGCGCCGGAAGGCAAATGTTTTTAATGAAGCAGAGAATCCTCCGCTCCGCTGCCGTCGATCTGCCCCTGTCCGGCAGACTGTATCTGCACGAGCCTGTAATACTTGCCCTTCTTTGCAAGAAGCTCGGCGGGAGGACCGCACTCGATTATCTCGCCCTGATCCACAACTACAATCTTGTTTGCGCGCGCAAGGGTTGACAGACGGTGTGCGATCATAAGCGTCGTTCGACCCGCGATAAGCCTGTCGATCGCCTCCTGAATAAGATGCTCCGTCTCTGAATCGACCGCCGCTGTGGCTTCGTCAAAGATAAGTATTCCCGGATTCTTGAGCACGGCGCGTGCGATCGATATTCTCTGACGCTCACCTCCCGAAAGTCCGACGCCGCGCTCTCCGAGAACGCTGTCGTATCCGTCGGGGCACCGCGCGATAAACTCATGCGCATTTGCTATATCGGCGGCGGCGATAACCTCTTCCACCCTTGCGTTCTGCGATCCGTACGCAATATTATTGAATATCGTATCGTGAAACATCATCGGCTCCTGCTGGACATAACCGACGCAGCTGCGCCAATAGGAAAGATCGATATCGCGCAGGTCAGTTCCGTCTATAAGAATTTTTCCCTCATAGCTATCGTAAAAGCGAAGCAGTAAATTGATCAGAGTCGATTTGCCCGATCCTGTCGTTCCGACGATTCCTACAATATCACCCTTTTCAATGGTGAGGTTTACATCGCGTAAGACCTTTTTTGATTTGTCAAAGGCGAAATTGACATGTGAGAACTCGATCTTTCCGTCTATTTTCGACGGGCGCTTGCCCTTGCCGAAATCCGCCTCCGGTTCGGCGTCGAGAATATCCATAATCCTCTCGGCAGACGCAACGGCGCCCTGATATGTATCGTTGAGAGTTGCAAAGAAGTTTACAGGACCGTAGAAAAGTCCGGTGTAGGTGAGGAACGAAACAAGCGTACCGAGCGAAAGCGACGTGGGATTGTGAATGACATTCTGACCGCCTATCAGCCAGATAAGGATACATCCCGTATTTACGGCGAGGTTTATTCCTGCGGGATAAGCGGACAGCACCGGTGCGAAGCGCTTATCCGTTTTGAACCATTCGTCCATATACTTGCGGAATTTACTTGAAGCACGTTTTTCGCCGGAGAAGGACTTCACCACGCGAACACACGGAATCGTGTCCGTAAGAAGTGACGACACCGCGGCTCCGCGCCGCCATATACGTCGGTAAAACGGTGCGATATAATTCGAGAATCTGAGTGAGCAGAATACAATTATCGGAACCGGAATCAGCGCAAGAAGCGTAAGCTTCCAATTCATGAACATCATTATCGCAATGATTCCGATCAACGTGAAAAACTGCACTATGACTTCCTGCGAAATCCGCATGATAAACGCCTGAATGGTAGCTGTATCGCCGTTTATGCGGTTGATTACGGCGCCTGTCGATGTTTTGTCGTAAAACTTCATCGAAAGATACTGCGCGTGTTCGTAGATATCCGTTTTCAGGGATGCCACTATGCTGTTTCCGGACACTCTCAGCATATAGTTACGAATCGACGAAAGGATGAACAGCACAAGATACGAGATGAACAGAAAGCCTACAACCAAAAAAAGAGAATTGACCTCACCGGACGGAATTATGTCGTCAACAAGCATTTTTGTTATGTACGGCGGAAGAAGTGTGATCGATGTGGTTACCAGTGAAATCACAAGAGCGACCACAAGCGCGGGAAGCTGCGGGCGGATATATTTCCAGAATTTCCGAACCATCTTGCCCCGTCCGGCGCAGCCGTAGCATACCGCCCCCGGACTTGACAGCGTCCTTCCGCAGTTCGGGCATATCCGCTTTTCCTTTTCAAATGAGTCCTCAAGTGCGCCGAGCTCATCCGAAAAATCCTTTCCCGACGATGCCGCGCAGATAAACACGGCGGCGGCTTCGGCGTGGGACGCGCAGGCATATGTACAGCGGAAAATGTTTTTGCGTTTTCCTCCGATTTTAACGGAGAGAACCGCATTTCCGTACATACGCTTTACAGCTGCGTCCTCGATCTCTTCAAACGAAGCCGAGAACACTTCAGCGTTTTCTCCGTCAAGCGAAATAACTTTGCTTTTTGTTGCAAGCAGCAGCGACTCGGAGTAGCGCGAACCGGAATCAAGATCGCCGCAGATCGCGAAAAGAATCTCTTCATTTCCCGCTGCAGCGGAAGCTTTTTCAAAGAGCGAGGGCGGGATTTCCTTATTTGATATGGGAATTTTCATAAACAAGCACCTTTTGGATTCACTTTGCAAATAAACAAAATACGCCGTCCGCGTCGTGACAGTGACAACGCGGACGGTGACGGCGTCATCGTATTTACAAAAGACATTATGGACTAAAAAAGGGGCGGTGTCAATAGCTTTTGAAGATTTTTCCGATAAAATTCACGCTGTATTAAAGTAATCGTGAAAAGTAATTCTTCAAAGCCGTAAGGACGGCGATGCCGCCGTCCTTACACGCTGTTATGTCATTCCCACCAATTCCCGAAATACTTTGTTGTTCCCGACATCAGTGCGGCGGGATTATCTTTCGTTATATCAAATCCGTCGAAGAAGCCTTCGTCCGAGGACATCTTTTTGTCTCCGTCCGTTTCGAAATAAAGCGGATAGTCGGCGCAGTCGCCAACGAAAGCATTCCACCGTGCAAGATACTCGTTTTTCTCATCACCTACACCGCCTTTATACATTCCGTCATACGAAGCAATAAGCCCGATATACTTCATCTGCATGGAAAGTCGGCGGACGCGGAATTCCTGCTTTTCGTTTGCTGCAAGGTGCGCCGCATCGTCAAACAGCGTTATCATATAATCGTACATCTTTGCGTAAAATCCGAGGTCAATCCGTTCGGCGGGATTTGACCACGCCATGGAGCTCCAGCATCTATCTCCGCCCGACCTATCCCACAGTACGGCATATTCGCATATATTCTCATATCCCGGACCGTACATGATCTCAAAATACTCTTTTATCATTGCGCTATACTCTTCGTCGGTCACATCGCAATTCCACTGGAGCACGCGGTAAAGATAGTCGAGTATACCGTCCGTAGGATTTATGAACATCGGATCGACAAAAATCCCGTCAACGCCGTATTTCTTCGCGAATCTGAAATCGTCAAGAATGTTGAAGAGCATGCAGCTTGAAAACGGACTTGCAAACCAAGTGCCCGGATAAAACCAAACACCGAACATATCGGTCATTGTACTCCACGTTTTCATTTCCTCGGCGTAGACCGCGTTTGAAACATCCCCTGCCGAGCATTCCTCCCCGCTCAGCGGATGATTGTAGCAAACGTGCTTGTTAAGATCGTTATAGAAGCAGTACCAGACGGACACGTTAGGGCTGAGCTTTGTTTTCTGCGGGGGCTTGGTGGTTCCCAGGTATGCCCCCATAACAACGTATACGGCGGGATCGATCTCCGCGATCGCATCTGCAACGGCGTTTGTGAAGCGCACGACAGGAGCTGCGTTTGTCCTGTCGTATGCGATAAGCGCCATGCAGTCCTTACATTTACAGAAAATGTCCGAATCAACCTGACACACGTCGATAGCCACGATCTCACGCCCAACACGAAGTCCGGAAGCGAGCATATTTCTGAGTTTGTCGGTGTAATACTCGCAGGCAATTTCGATATTCTCCTCATTGGAGAAGCACGGCTGCTTTGTGTGCACTCCCTGTCCGTTGTAATCGACAAAGCTTTCGGCGACCTCCGCAAGTCCGTGACAGGCGGTAGGGCTTACGCCGTAGCCGTTATACTTTGCGTTCCCGATCACTCCGTCGCGGTTGAATTTCATCTTCAGAGCATGATCCTCCGCGGGGATGCCGCTTGTCACGGGAATCCATACCGAACGGTTTGAAAAATCGGGCTCGGAATAATAATCCGTTCCTTCGGGAACGTCGATCGCGTCCGCCTCGTAGAGATAATCCATCACGCCGTCGGCGAGCGTACCGCTTCCGATGACGGGATCACCGCCCATTCCGAACCAAATCGGTCCGTATGCTGCGGGGGTAAGGCAGTCGAAATCGTAAAGGAAACGGTATCCTATAAATTTCTCGAGGAAGTCGTAAACACCGTAGATGCAGCCGCGGTACTGCCCACCGGTGATCGTCACATTTCCGTTTTCGGCAACCTCAACCGTAAACGCTTCGTCGCCGTGCGCGCCGCTCTTATCCTGAACGAGTGTGATCGTGCGTCCCGATGCGTTATTGTCGATCTCGGGATAAATGCCGCAGGCGTCGCCGATATACTTGCGGAGCTGATTTGCAGCGAGAGGGTGAAGCTCGTCGGCATCGGCTTCGATGCGGATCGAATATTCCGAGATATCGTGTCCCGCGATCGTGAGTTTGCCGACCTTCGGGCCTTCGCCGTAAGTCACGTCGAGACCGCTCTCGCCTTTGCAGTAGTTTGCGTAATAACGCACTCCCCGGTCGAGTCCGTCCGCGGTCTTGCCGAGGATAACGGTATCGTTCCCGATGCTCCGTATAACGTATCCCTCGCTGCGAAGTCCGGACATATCCGCGCCGAAGGCGTCGGCGTCATCTGCGATCCCGAGAAGAATATCATTTTCCGGTACGTCAGCGCCGAGGCGCTCGGTGAGCCACTCCGCGGATTTTTCCGCTGACGACGAAAGAGCGCGGACAGGGGACGGATTCTCAATTCTTCCCGTGCAGCCGGTCAGAACTGCCGCAAGTATAAGAAATGCAAGCGCAGCCGAAATCAGTTTCTTCATGGTGCCTCCCGGTCAACTTCTGCTTTTGGTAAAAGTAAGACCGAAAATTATTCCCATTACTCCGCCTACTATATGCCCGAACTGCGATATGTTGTCGTGAGCCGTCACGCCGGAGAATATCTCCTGACCGATATAGATCGCCGCCACAAGAATAAGCGTCAGCGGGATCTTACGGTCGCGGAAATTGGTTATCGACGCCATCAGTATCGCCATAAAGACTATCCCGCTTGCGCCGAGGAGAACGGTTCCGGGAAACAGCACCATATGGAGAACGCCCGTGACAAAAGCCGTTATCACCATCGCCAAAAGGAGATTCCTGCTGCCGTATTTTTCTTCAACAATCGGTCCGATAACGAGGAGAAGACATATATTCTGTGAAAAGTGAGCCATATCGGCGTGTCCGAGCACATGCGTGAAAACACGCACATACATGAGCGGATCGCGGAACGACGTCCGGTAGACCGAAAACAGCATGCGGTTAAGGTCCACCGGAAGCCGTTCATTGAGCAGCAGCACGACAAGCGATATCACGGAAAACGTGAGAACCACCGGCGCGTTATAGCTGAACAGGTTCGACAGGCGGAAATGTCCCTCACTGCGATTCTTTGCCATTACTTTTCAAGCTTCCACTTTGTCTGGAGGACCGAGCAGAAATCATCGCCGGGATAGCACTGATAATATACGGTTATGAGCGATCCGTCAGCGCATTCGGTAGTTGCGGGATATCCGAGATCGCTGAACGGGATATTGTCGTTGAGAACATAATCGTCGCTCCAAGTCTCGCCGCCGTCGTAGCTTACCGCGGCTCTCTCCGACTTTTTTTCCGATGCGCGGCATGCATAGCTGAGGATGACCGTGCCGGAGGAATGGAGGAACAGGTGAGGCGGAAGTCCGTCAACGTCCGTGGACTTAGGCATTGACCATGTCTTTCCTCCGTCGTCGGAGTATGTGGTATAGCAGGTGTCAACAGGTGCCACCTTGCGGCAGTGAACGCGGATCGCGCCGAGGAGTCGTCCTGAGGGAAGTTCGATCACATGAGGCTCATGAAGATGATCCCATGTGAGATCGGGCGGAAGCGGAACATCACCCGTTTTCTCCCACGTGCGTCCTCCGTCTGCGCTGATATAGGAAGCAATGTGGGACTTCCCGTCCTCGCGGGGGAACATATTCTTGCCGAGGAATACCGCACGTCCGTCGGAAAGCCTGCTCGGACCGTGCGGTGCGGTCATGGGAACCGCGATCGGCTCGCTCCACGATACACCGTAGTCGTCGGACACCTTGACGTATGCGCCGGATTTCATCTCCTCCTGCGGGAGAAGCTTGCACACTCTGCCCATGCTGAGAATGGTCTCTTTATCGTAGGGCTTTTCCCACTCGAAATCCGCATGTCCCGCGCAGTCGTCGTCATAGCGAAGGCTGAACCAAGAAATGATCATTTTTCCGTCTCCGAGGCTGGCAACGCCGGTGTCGCGGTCGTCGAGGTACGAATCGTTCACGACGATCGGACGGGTCCATGTTTTTCCGTCGTTGAAGCTGACGAACATAGCGTTCTTTCCGACGGGGTCGACGTGCTGGATACGGAAGCTCGATGCGGTCGCATAAAGAACTCCGCGCTCGTCGCGGCACACGCTCGGCCAGCCGTTGTATTTAAAAATCGATTTGGGATTACGCCATACTATCCCCTGCTCTGCCTGCGGTCTGATTTCTCTCATGATTTACAATCCTTTCAATACTTGATCTTATAGGAAAGACCGTTGTTTTTGTGAAGCTCTGCGGGTATTTCAAATACGCTCGTTCCGTCGGAGACCGTGAAGTCAACCGCACTGCCGTCGAGCGTTATGCTCTTTGCGGCGCAGTTTTCAAGACGGACGGTGAACGATGCGACCTCGCCCATTGCGGGGATAGCCGGATCGGACTCCTTGCAGCGTCCTTCCTCTCTCTTCGCTCTTCCCGCAAACGATCCCGTTCGCATGCCGACATCAAGCATAAACGCTCCTTCGCGGCTGTCCTTCAGGGATATCACGGTATCGGCAGTGCCGCCGTTCATATAGTCAAACGTATATCCGTCGTCCTCAACGAGTACAAATTCGCAGTCGGCGCCGGGGTAAACGCTGAGGATATAGTTCTCGGGAATCACCTTCTCGACGTATTCCTGCGGCTCCATCATTGCGATAACCGAGCCTGCACGTACAAACAGCGCGCCGCCGCGTCCCTCGGGAATCTTATACTCGATATTTCTTCCGCCTTCATACGTTTCACCCGTCCAATAGTCAATCCACTTACCCTCGGGAAGGGTTACGTTCATATCGAATACCGCGACAAGGAGGCTGTCACCGAGCATATATGTATTCGCCACATAATCGTATTCCGGAACATCGGGATACATGAGCGAGAGCGCACGGGCAATCGGCAGCGCGGTGCGCGCCGCCTTATGCGCCATGGAATAGATATACGGGAAGAGGGACGAGCGCAGACGTGCGTAATAGCGAATCATGTCCTCAAGCTCCTCGCGCAGGAACCACGGCTGCTGCCAATTTCGCCATCCGAGCTGCTGGGTCCACGGAGAAAGGAAGCCGTAATGTATTCCCTCCTTGCGTGTTACCTCCATATCGCACGAAACATTGGTGTGACCGCTCAGACCGTAGTTCAGCATTGCAACTACCGTATCGTATCCGCCGCCGGTATCTCCTGCCCATGATGCCGCATATCTCTGGCTTCCGGCATAGAAGCACGCCGTATAAATGCACGCGCGGCGTCCGTCGGTCTGATCGGCGAATCCCTCCTGCATCTGCTTGACGTAGATCGTCGGGTATACGTTGTGAACCTCGTCGTCAAAATACTTGCCGCCCCAAAGTCTGTCGGGGTGATCGTTGACCTGGAAAGCTCCGTCGAGCTTGAACGCACTTGCGCCGTTATCGACAAACTTTCTAAGGTGGTCGAACCACGGAGTATCTCGCACGGTCAGGTTGTCCTGATAGCGGGGCTGTTCGAAATGCGGGTCAAGAATCGACGCGCCCTCATAGGAATAATATACGTCGCCGTATTTCGAACGTTCGCCGACCTGTCTCTCCTCTTCGTAAAGAAGATCGTAATCGTTGCAGAGCCAAAGGCTCAGCTTGAATCCCATCTCGCGGAGGTTGTAGAAGAAGGTCCATGTTCCGCTCTGATTCTCCTCGAACCATGTGGGAAGGTAGAAGCGGTCGTCATCCCACTTTTTATCGATCGAGGTATCGTAGCATACGCTCATCCACTGAGGCTCGAGTCCGACCATATCGCACGGGATTCCCTCGCGGCGGAAGGTCTTGCAGTCCCAGAGCATCTCGCGTGCGTTCGTCTGCTCGTTGAGGACGAAGGTATATCCGTATGCGAATTTGGGAAGCACGGTCGGCTTTCCGGAAATGCGGGTATAGAGTTCAAGCGTATCGGCGATCGAACCGGATTCGGAGACGAAGATGTAAAAATCCTCGTTGCCCTTCGGCACGTCGATAAATATTTTACCGGGATCGGTGCAGCCGATATCGTAATTCTGGACGTATGTGCTGTTCACGAGGATTCCCCAGCCGTTCGAGCTCATGAAATACGGGACCGGTCCGTAGGATACGACGTTCTTTACGTCGATACGCGCCTTTGTTCCGCGGCGAGCGAGGCTCTCGCGGCTCTCGTCACCGAGACCGAATATTCTCTCACCGTCGGCGAGTGATACCGTTGCCTTATAGCCGCGTCCCGCGTCTCCCTCGGCAAAGGTGAAGCGAAGCGGTGCTTTCGCGCCTTCCATCACTATTTCTCCGGTGCTCTTGTAAAGAGTAAAAGATGCGCCGGGTGCGTCAATCTTTACCGTGTCGGCACTTTCGGTGACCTCGGGTTCGATCTCTCCGCTTTCCCTCAGAATCTCGTATCTGTTCATCAGGCTTTCGCGGAATTTTCCGTCGTGCGAAACTCTCAGTCTGAAAACTCCCTTTTCGACGCAGCGGATTTCGCAGTCCGCCGAATTAAGTTTGATTTTGAACATTCGAATAAGCGCAGATTGTCTGCTCTCCTTAATTGATCTGTGTAATTATAACATACGGCAAAATATATTTCAAGCGACGGCGGGATTTTTATCGTTCCGACACGGCGGGATTTTTATCGTTCCGACACATCATAAATCAGCGCGCGATGTGCGACTTCGTTTTCAGAAAAGCAGAGCGAATCCGTGAAAAGCTCTTCTGCCGCGGGAAAAAGCTTCGGATCGGACGAATACATGACGGCGACGGTGTCCCCGATTTCGGCGTACTCTCCCGTTTTTCTGAGAAGCCGCAGTCCCGCCGAAAGATCGATCGCACTGTCCTTCGAGGTTCTTCCCGCACCGAGCATGCAGGCGCATTTTCCGATGTTTTCGCAATTCATCGACGCGATGTATCCGCTTCTCTTCGCCTTCACCTCGAAACTGTACGCGGGCGAGGCAAACGATCTTTCCGGATGATCTCCGTCGTAATCCGCGCCCTGCGCGCGCATCCACTCGCAGAATTTGCCGTATGCCTTACGGCTTGAGATCATTTCCTCCGCCTTTTTGCGTCCTTCCTCACGGCTCATGCCGAGCGCAAGCGATATCATCTCGCCGGAAAGTGCGATCACAAGCGAACGCAGATCGTCCGGTCCCTCTCCGCGCAGGACGGAAATCCCCTCGAGCACCTCTATGGAATTTCCGACGGTCCGTCCGAGCGGAGTATCCATATCGGTTATGAACGCGCTGACACGACGTCCCTCGCTTTTTCCTATCGAGACCATCTCGGACGCAAGCTTTTTCGCGGATTCCGGATCCTTCATGAAAGCGCCGCTTCCGTACTTCACGTCAAGCACTATGGAATGTGCTCCCGACGCAAGCTTTTTCGACATGATCGACGACGCGATGAGCGGTATGCTGTCAACCGTCGCCGTAACGTCGCGCAATGCGTAGATCTTCTTATCCGCAGGAACGAGATTTCCCGACTGACCGACAAGGGCTATGCCGATTCTCTCCGCCTGAGACAGAAATTCATCGGGAGAAAGCGAGGAGTTATATCCCCTGACGGATTCAAGCTTATCGACGGTGCCGCCCGTATGACCGAGCCCGCGCCCGGACATCTTGGCGCATATAACCCCCGCACTCGCCGCAATCGGGAGAACAGCAAGCGTTGTCTTATCTCCGACGCCTCCCGTCGAATGCTTATCGGCGCTGTGCGTTCCGAAGCGCGAAAGGTCGATCCGTTCACCGGAATCAAGCATTGCTCGTGTCAGGGACACCGTTTCTTCATGGCTCATTCCGCGAAGCACTGTCGCCATGAGAAATGCCGACATCTGATAATCCGGGATCGTACCTTTCGTGAAGCCGTCGGTCAGAAAGCGTATCTCGTCGTCGGTCAGTTCTCCGCCGAGACGTTTTTTCTCGATGAGATCGTACATTCTCACAGCCCGTCACCTCCGTTTTCGTCTCTGTCAAGCGCAAATGCAAGCGGGAGAAGCTCACCGAGGGTAAGTTCCCGTTCCGACAATCCGGAAACGAGTATGACCTTGAAATCCGCTCCGCAGAATTCCGACATCACCTGACGGCATACACCGCACGGCGCGGTTTCGGCTGAAACATTCCCGTTCGCACCTCCGGCGATCGCAATCGCCTCAAATTCACGTTCACCGTCCGATAATGCCTTAAAAAACGCAACTCTTTCCGCACACACGGTAGGCGTATACGATGCATTTTCTATATTGCATCCGGTATACACCTTACCCGATCGGCATAGCAGAGCCGCGCCGACGGAAAAATGCGAATACGGCGAATAGGCATTTTCCATCGCCTTCTTTGCCTCGGACGCAAGATCTTCATACTTCATGCGCATTCTCCTTTTTCATTTAAGCGTAAAGCGGTTTTTCGTAAAGCTTATAAGTCCGTCGTCCCTCATCTTTCCGAGGGTGTTTGAAAGAGCACTTCTTTCCATTGACAGATAATCCGCCATGCCCTGTCTGTCGAACGGTATGTCAAACGTACTGCTTCCTGCCGCTTCGGCGCAGTATGAGAGGTACGACATTATCTTTTCCTTGGCGCTCTTCGGGGTTATATGTCTTATTTTATTCGTGATCTCGGTATTTTTCACCGAAAGCGTCTTTATCATATTTTTCATGAGCCGCACATGAAAGCTGCATATCGACTCGCACGGCTCGAGAAGCTTTGCGCTGTCTATCAGAAGCACGGTGCTTTCCCTTTTCGTAATCGCGGAAACGGGGAGCGTCTCTGCGCCGCCGCACGAAAACGCCTCGCCGAAAACGTCACCGGCTTCAGCCGCCGAGATGAGCGAACGGTTTCCCCAATAGTCGTCATACACGACATACACGCATCCGTCAAGCACTATCCCCACATACTGCGGACGATCTCCGTGCGAAAACACCGTACCGTCTTTTTCGATAACGCTCACCGACGGAGAGAGGCATTTAATTATACTTTCAAGCTCTCCCGCGGCAAAGCCCGAAAAAAGAGGAGATGAAGCAATAATCTTTTCATATCTGCGATAATCCGTTATTCCGGGCATTTCACTCTCCGTTTCTCCTCATGCGAGGCGGCAAAATAATCTTTTTTTGATAAAGCGCGGACGGGCGGCGGCACTCGGTGCGTAATCGGCACTATCCGGATCCGGCACCCGACCCTTCCGAATATAAAAACGGTCTGCAAAATAATTTTTCGACACATACCGTATTTTTTTGAATTTCGTTGTTCTGACAACGGCTTTTTCATCTTCATTATAGTATAATTGATATGTCAAATCAAGTGAGATAAGCATTTTCGGATATTTTTTCCGAATCGAAGGGAAGAAAGCATGAAAAGAAGAATAATAAAAATCGACCGAAACAAATGCAGCGGCTGCGGCCTCTGCGCC
>URSW01000010.1 GCA_900550625.1 uncultured Eubacteriales bacterium | reverse complement strand
ATAGACGCCGATCTCCGCAAGCCGTCGATGAATCTTTTCTTTGACGGAAAATACGGCGGAAAACTCCCGCTCAACCGCTTTCTTGCGGGACCTTTCACAAAAAACAATCTGTTCAACTGCATGGAGCGCCACGATAAGCTCGGGCTTTATATGCTTTTCCCGCTCGAGAGCGACAAGCGCTCTACCGAGCTTCTTACCGGAGCTACGATGCAGACACTGCTTCGCCAGCTCAGAGTTCTCGATTATATAATAATCGACTCGCCGCCCATGGGACTTTTCCCGGATGCCGAGGCACTTGCCGAGTCCGTTGATGCCTCGCTTCTTGTCGTGCGCCAGGACTATACTTCCTCATACGACATAAACGATGCGATCGACACTCTCAAAAATTCCTCTTCCAAATTCCTCGGCTGCGTTTTGAACGATATGAGCGAGCGTGTGCATTCATACGGCTACGGGTACGGGAAGTACGGATACGCCAAATACGGATACGGAAAGTACGGTTACGGAGAGCGCCGTAAAACGGATAAGCACGGCAGTTCGCATGAGTAAAGGAGACAGGGATGGAATCAGATAAGCAGTATATAGACCTTTCCGAGCTTTTTCTCCATTTCCGCAAAACGCTTCGCAGAATGTGGATTTTTGTGCTGATTTTTGCCGCCGCATTCGGAGCGCTTGCGTATGTGCGTGCGTACAGAGCGTATGCCCCGATGTACGTGGCAAGAGCGCGCTTTACTGTAAACTCCGGAGTGGCATCGGACGATATCCGCTCATCCGGAAGCTCGTGGTACGACAACAAGGCTGCGGAGGAGCTTGCGGCGGCATTTCCGAATATCCTGTCAACCGATATAATGAGAGATCTGATGACGGAATACCTCGGAACGTCTTACATCGACGGAACCGTGTCCGCAAAGTCGTCCGCGGATACGAACCTTTTCACGCTCACCGTCAGAAGCTCATCCCCGAAGAGTGCTTACGATGTGCTGAATGCGGCGATCGCCTGCTACCCGAAGGTCGCGGTTTACATGGTCGATAATCCGTCCCTCATAATTCGTGAAGCACCGACGCTTCCTACCGAGCCTTATAATGAATTCAACGCGAAAACGACGGTGATAAAGGGCGCGCTTGCAGGGGCAGCCGCAGCTCTCATACTTGTGTTTTTGGTTTCGCTCATGTCGAGAACCGTGACGACGACCGGAGAGCTTCGTGACGTGGTAAATCTTCCGATACTCGCCGTCCTGCCTTTCGTCAATTTGAAAAAACGTAGCGGCGGACGCACTCCGTATATCATTCCCGACAGTGACAGCGGATATACCGAGTCGGTACGCGGACTCCGCGTAAAGCTCAAGAAAAAGCTTGTCCCCGACAAAAAGATCGTAATGATAACGAGTACCCTTGCGGGCGAGGGAAAAACGACGGTCGTCGTTAACCTGGCGCTTTCGGCTGTCGGCGAGGGAAAGAAAGTCGTTATTGTCGATGCGGATCTCCGCAATCAGAGTGTCGGAGAATTTTTCGCGGATTCCGACGAAAAGCCGGGGCTCATGGAGTACCTTGAAAATCCCGAGATCGGGATAACGGATTGCCTCAGGGATGTTTCCGGCTCGGCTCTTAAATTTATTTCTTCTGCCAGCACCGATAAGCGGCACTATCACATTGACCGAAAGGCTTTTGCTTCCGCGCTGAAGGAGCTGACGCTTAGCTTCGACTACATTATTATTGATGCACCGCCGTGCGGAGTTGTTGCCGATGCCGGGATCCTGTGCGGATTCGCGGATGCAGTAGTATATGTCGTGAAGCAGGATTACGTTAAAAAATCGCAGATAACCGAGGCGGTGAGTACTCTTTACGGCAAAAACGCCGATATAGTCGGATGCGTGTTCAACGGAGTGCGTCGCCGTCACAGCAGATACGGCTACGGATATGGGTACGGATACGGATACGGGTATGGCTACGGATACGGAAAATACGGATACGGCTCTTCGAAATACGGTTACGGGAAAAGCGGTTATACTCCGAGCGGAAACGACGCGGATACGGACGAAAAATGACCGTTGAAACCAAGATGAAGGCACGGCAATGTGCCGATGCGGGATGCGACTGAAATTGATTTCATGCAACATTTTCGCTTTCCGGCATAAGCTTTTCATATCGGATAAAGATAAAATATTCTCCGGGAGGGTATAACTGTGCCGAATTTCACCAAACAGGCGATAAAATCCGCGTTTATGAAATTGCTCAACGAGCAGCCGCTGAACAAGATCAGCGTCCGCAGCATAGTTGAGGAATGCGGGATAAACAGAAATTCGTTTTACTATCATTTTCAGGATATTCCGTCGCTTATCGAAGAGATCGTCATGGAAGAGATAGACACTCTCATTGCAAAATATCCTACGATCAGTTCGCTTGACGAGTGTGTGAACCTTGCGTTCCGTTTTGCGATCGAGAACAAGAAGGCTGTTCTCCATATATACAATTCGATAAACAGGGACATATACGAAAGCTACATAATGAAGCTTTGCGAATATGTCGTTTCGACTTATCTCGATACTGCTTTCGGAAAAAACGCAGTGAGCGAAAAGGATCATGCGATCGCCGTGAGATTCTTTAAGTGCGAGCTTTTCGGCCTTACGTTCGATTGGATCGCAAACGGTATGAAGGAAGAGGCGATCGAGGAAATTCATCATGTTACCGAGCTCTGCCGGGGCATGTCGGACGAAATAATTAAGAGAAGCAAAGAGCACACCTGAAAAAACACACGTCCGTGATTTTTAGGCAAAGCATACCCGAATGTACTAATATCAGACAAAAAGGCTCCCGCTGTCCGTTTTTGAGGCAGCGGGACTTTTTTGCCCATTTTCATTTTTTCTGCCGACTGATATAATTGAGTCAAACAAAGCGGATGCGGTGTTTGTTGCCGTACCTTCTTTGACGAAAGGAGGCGTTCTTCATGCGTTCGACAGCGCCGATGAGAGCAGCCAAAACAGGATATATAATTATTTCGGCAGTGCTCTGCGTTCTCGGAGCGGTGCTTATCGCCTTTCCGGATTTTTCGGTATCTCTTCTCGGAGTGATATGCGGTATTACGATGATAGTGTTCGGAATCGTTAAGCTTACCGGGTATTTTTCCAAGGATCTTTACCGCCTTGCTTTTCAGTACGACCTGACGTCGGGAGTTCTCCTTATAGCTCTCGGCACGGTTATGCTTGTGCATCCGGGAAGCCTGATGACGTTTATCTGCATCGTTCTCGGCATATTCGTTCTTGCGGACGGAATGTTCAAGATACAGATATCGTTCGAGGCAAAAAGCTTCGGCATTCCCGAATGGTGGCTGATACTTATATTTGCGGTCGTTACCGGAATATGCGGTCTCTTTCTTGCGATCCGTCCCGGAGACGGCGGCAGGGTGCTCACCGTGATTCTCGGAATCACCCTTCTTGCGGAGGGAATGCTTAATTTCAGCACGGTGATCACCGCGGTAAAGATAATCAAGCACCAGCGCCCCGATGTTATAGAAGCGGATTTTTACGAAGAAAGAAAGGACTGAAACGATATGCATTTTTCAAAGGCGGTCGTGAAATACCGCATACCGATCCTTATCATAGCTGTTCTGCTTATGATACCGTCGGTGCTCGGAATGATAGGCACGAGGATAAATTACGATATGCTCGATTATCTGCCGGACGATATGGATACGGTGATCGGACAGAACGAGCTGCTTGAGGATTTCGGAAAGGGCGCGTTTTCACTGATAATAGTGGAAGATATGCCCGACCGCGACGTTGCGGCGCTTTGCGATAAGATCAAAGAGGTCGATCACGTTGAGACGGTCATCTGGTATTCGACTCTTGCGGACATATCCGTTCCGAAGGAGCTCCTTCCGGATAAGATCTACGACGAATTCAATACCGATCACTCGACGATGATGGCGGTTTTCTTTGACAGTGCGACCTCCGCCGACGTAACTATGGATGCGATCCGCGAGATCCGCTCGATCGCGGGCAGGCAGTGCTTCGTTTCCGGAATGTCGGCGCTTGTCACGGATCTGAAGGATCTTTGTGAAAAGGAGGAGCCGATCTACGTCGGCATCGCCGTCCTTCTTGCAACGGTTGCAATGCTTGTTTTCCTCGACGGATGGCTTGTGCCGTTTGTATTTCTTGCGTCGATCGGAATGATGATCCTGCTCAATCTCGGAACGAATTACTTCTTCGGCGAGATATCGTACATAACAAAGGCTCTTTCTGCGGTCCTTCAGCTTGCGGTCACGATGGACTATTCGATATTCCTGTGGCACAGCTACAACGAACAGCGTGAGAAGTTCGGCGACCCCAAGGAAGCGATGGCGCTTGCAATAAAGGAAACGCTTACCTCGGTCGTCGGAAGTTCGATAACGACCGTCGCGGGATTTGCCGCACTGTGCTTCATGACGTTCACACTCGGACGCGACCTCGGACTTGTCATGGCGAAGGGCGTAGTATTCGGCGTTATCGGCTGCGTCACGGTTCTACCCGCGCTTATCCTCGTATTCGATAAGCCTCTTCAGAGGACAAAGCACAGATCACTTATACCGGACATGACCAAATTTTCAAAGGGCGTTCTCAAGGGCTTCCCGGTGTTTCTCGTTATATTTGCGCTTCTTATCCCGCCGGCATATTACGGCTACGACAAGACAAACGACGAAGTGTATTACGATATGGGACAGTGCCTGCCGGAGGATATGGAGTATGTCATTGCAAATTCCAAGCTTTCGGAGGAATTCGATATCGCATCTACTCATATGGTGCTTGTGAGCGCCGATCTTCCTTCGAAATCCGTGCGTTCCATGATTGACGAGATGGAGAGCGTCGACGGCGTAAAATATGTGCTCGGGCTTGAATCCGTTGTCGGGTCGAGAGTACCGGAGGAGATCATCCCCGACGGCATACGCAGTATACTCGAGAGCGATAAGTGGGAGCTGCTGCTTATCAATTCGGAGTATAAAGTCGCAAGCGATAAAGTCAACGATCAGATAGACTCGCTCAACGCGATACTGAAAAAGTACGACGAGTCCGGCATGCTGATCGGAGAAGCGCCCTGTATGAAGGATATGATCGAAACGACCGACCACGACTTCAAGGTTGTCAATGCGGTTTCGATAGTTGCGATCTTCGTTATTATAGCGCTTGTCGAAAAGAGCATCTCCCTTCCGTTTATCCTTATAGCGGTCATAGAGCTTGCAATTTTCATAAATCTCGGACTGCCTCACTATTTCGGTGAATCGCTTCCGTTTATCGCACCGATCTGCATAAGCACGATCCAGCTTGGCGCAACGGTTGACTACGCAATCCTGATGACGACGAGATATAAGTCGGAAAGAATCGCCGGACAGAGTAAGAAAAACAGCATACTTACGGCGCTTTCAACATCGATCCCGTCAATAATTGTGTCCGGTATGGGACTGTTCGCGGCTACATTCGGCGTTGCGGTTTATTCGGATATAGATATTATAAGCTCAATGTGTATGCTCATGGCAAGAGGCGCTGTTGTCAGTATGCTCTGCGTTATCTTCATCCTGCCCGCACTTCTCATGCTCTGCGATAAGCTTGTATGCGTGACTACACTCGGTATGAAACATATTTCGGTAAAGAATTCGGAGGTAAAGTAATAATGAAACAGGGAATTACCAAAACGGTTGCCGTTACATTGTGCGCACTGCTTCTTGCGGGAGGCGGAACCGCCGCCGCGGTTTTTGCGGCAAATTCCGGAAAGACGCCGGAGGATGATGCGGTTTTAGCTTCGGCACCGGCGGCTGAAGAGACGGATAAAACCGTTAAGGATGAGACCGTGTACGTTCTTTCCGGAGCGGACGGAAGTGTTCAGAAGATAATTGTCAGCGATTGGCTCAGGAATACTCTCGGAAAAGACGAGATATACGACAGCTCCGACCTTGATAACGTGGAAAACGTCAAGGGCAGCGAGACCTACAGCATGAACGGCGACAATATGCGCGTCTGGAACGCGCAGGGCAACGATATTTACTGCCAAGGGAATATCGACAAGGAACTGCCCGTGAATCTTTCGGTTTCGTATAAGCTTGACGGAAGCAGCATAAGCGCGGATGATCTCGCCGGAAAAAGCGGCAGGGTCACGATACGCTTCGACTATAAGAACAATCAGTACGAGAACGTCGAAATCGACGGAAAGACCGAAAAAATATACGTCCCGTTTGCAATGCTCACGGGAATCCTCCTCGACGGCGATAAGTTCACCGATGTCGAGGTGTCGAACGGCAAACTCATAAATGACGGAAACCGTATCGCGGTCGTCGGACTCGCTTTCCCCGGACTCCGTGAAAACCTCGCAATAGATCCCGATAAATTCGAGATTCCGGATTATGTCGAGATCAGCGCCGATGTCAAGGACTTTGAAATGACGAATACCGTGACTGTTGCGACAAACGGTATATTCAGCAAGCTCGACAGCGATAAGCTTGATTCCGCGGATGCGCTCACCGATTCGCTCAATGAGCTTACGGATGCGATGACAAAGCTTACGGACGGTTCGTCCGAGCTGTACGGCGGACTTTGCACACTTCTCGATAAATCCGGTGAGCTGATATCCGGTATAGATAAGCTTGCCGCAGGTGCCGAAAAGATCAAGAACGGGGCTGCCGAACTCAGCGGAGGCGCAGCAGATCTCAGCGAAGGCGCGGCAAAACTCAACGGCGGAGCATCAGCGCTCGCTGAGGGCGCTGCGGAGCTTGCATCCGGTCTCGGAGAGCTTGATTCGAACAGCGCAAAGCTCAATGCGGGCGCAAAGCAGGTGTTTGAATCGCTCCTCGGAATTGCCGACAGTCAGCTGGCGGCAGCGGGTCTGACGGTTCCGAAGCTTACCGTGGATAATTATACGGAGGTTCTGAACGGTGTCGTCGCATCACTCGACACGGATAAAATTGCGGAGCAGGCACGCGCCGTCGCAAAGGAAAAGGTCACCGAAGCGGTAAACGCAAAGCGCGGCGATATCGAGGCTGCCGTCAGTGAAAAGGTTAAAGAAGAAGTGACCGCGGGCGTGACCGCAGCGGTTCGCGCAAATGTCGAATCGCAGGTTCTCGCAGCCATGAATATGACAAAGGAACAGTACGACGCGGCAGTCGCCGCCGGCATGATAAGCGCGGAGCAGCAGGCGCAGATCAATGCGGCGATCGAGGAAAACATGAAGAGCGACGCGGTATCCCAAATGATCTCGGCAAACGTCGAAGCGAAAATGAAGGCGGACGATATCACGGCTTTGATATCCTCAAAGACCGATGAACAGGTCGCGGCTCTTATTGAGCAGAACATGAATTCCTCGGAAGTACAGGATCAGATCACGGCGGCTCTCGAAAAGGCAAAGTCCGGAGCGGCAAGCATAAGCGCACTGAAGGGACAGCTTGACAGCTACAGAGAATTCTACAACGGACTCGGAGCATATACGGACGGCGTTTCCTCCGCAAAGGAGGGCGCGGACGCTCTCAGCGGAGGCGCAGCCTCGCTCAGCTCCGGCTCATCGGCATTAAGCTCGGGCGCATCGGCTCTGAGCAGCGGTGCGGATGCGCTTTATGCGGGCATCGGCGAGCTTTATGACGGCATACTCACACTCAAAGACGGTGCTCCGGCTCTCGTCGACGGAGTTTCAAAGCTTCGTGACGGCGCGCTTGCGCTTTCCGACGGACTCAACGAGTTCAACGAAAAGGGCGTGAAAAAGCTTACGGACGCGGTCGAAGGTGACCTTGCCGGACTCCTTACGAGAGTAAAGGCGACGGTTGACGTTTCGAAGGATTATAAGACCTTCACCGCACTGCCCGACGGCTCCGACGGTCAGGTCAAATTCATCTACCGCACCGAATCGATCGACGCAGAATAAAGGCTTACAGAAAAGCCGGACGAATATCCGCCCGGCTTTCTTCGTAAAAATGAAAAAAGTACTTGACAACGCGCGTGAGCGGTGATATAATATCGGGGAAAAAGGAAGCAGAACTCTCCGTTCTCACCGCCGCGCGTATGGCGCGTCCGGTTAATAAGCGATCAGACAGATATTTTCGGTCGTGCGGAGAAGATGTTTCCGCACGATTTTATTTTGGAGGTGCTACCGCTATAGGCGCTAAAGAACTTATCATCAACGATGATATCAGAGTTAAAGAGGTCCGTATGCTTGACGAGAACGGAGATCAGATGGGTATCATGGGCATAGACAGTGCAAAAGAATATGCTTATGATAAAGGTCTTGATCTTGTGCTCATCGCACCGCAGGGCAACCCTCCCGTATGCCGCGCAATGGATTACGGAAAGTACCGCTACGAGTGTGACAAGAGGGAAAAGGAAGCAAAGAAAAAGCAGCAGTCCGTTGAAGTTAAAGAGATACAGCTTTCCTGCCGTATTGATACTCATGACTTTGAAACCAAGGCAAACCGCGCCGTGAAATTTCTCGGCGAGGGTAATAAGGTTCGTGTCTGCCTGAAATTCAGAGGACGTGAGATGGCTCATCAGGAGATCGGCCGCGATATGCTTGCCAAATTTCAGGATGCCTGCGCCGATTACGGTTCCGTAGACAAAAAGCCGGTTCTTGAAGGACGTCAGATGACGATGTTCATCAATCCGCTTAAACAGTCGAAGGATCAGCCGCCGAAAGAACAGTAAGATTATAAATTGAAAGGATAACATAATCATGGGAAAAGTTAAAAGCCACCGCGCATCTTGCAAGCGTTTTTCCGTTACCGGAAGCGGCAAGGTAAAGATGAATCATTCCGAACACCGTCATAAGCTCGGTATTAAAACGCAGAAGAGAAAAAGAAACCTTCGTAAGGGTGCTTACCTCAGCGACGCAATGTCCGCTAACGTAAAGCGTCTTATCTGCAAATAATTTGATTTATCAGAAAGGAATGAGACAAAATGGCAAGAATTAAGTGTGCAAAGTCGACTCGCAAGAGAAGAAATAAGATTCTCAAAGCCGCAAAGGGCTATTGGGGCGCAAAAAGTAAGCATTTCAAGATGGCTAAGCAGGCCGTAATGAAGAGCGGCAACTATGCTTACATCGGACGCAAACAGAAGAAGAGAGACTTCCGTTCTCTGTGGATCACCCGTATTTCCGCACAGGCAAAGGTAAACGGAATAAATTATTCTCAGTTTATGCACGGTCTCAAGAAGTCCGGCATCGACCTCAACAGAAAGATGCTTGCGGAGCTTGCAGTCTCCGATAAGGAAGCTTTCGCAGAGCTTGCTGAGAAGGCGAAGAGCGCTCTTTAATCAATAAAAACCCGGTTTTGCCGGGTTTTTGTGCTACAAATACAAATTTAAAAAGGAGAGTCTCCGATGAACGGCGGGAATGTTATAACATCATGTAATAATCAGTTGGTAGTCCGCCTTGCAAAGCTGTCGGACCCGAAATTCCGCCGTTCGGAGGGGCTTTTTCTTTGCGAAGGCGAAAAGCTCACGAGGGACGCACTCGGATGCGGTGCGTGCCCGAGGTATCTGCTTGTGCTTGAGAGCGAGTTGGAGAAATTCTCGGAGCTTTGCGTCAAAGCGCGCCGCATGGGTGCTGAGGTGCTATTTCTTTCACCCTCGCCGTTCGGGAAGATCTCCACGGAAAAATCTCCGCAGGGGATAATCGCCGTTCTTGATTCCTCCGGCTTCTGCAAGCCTTTTGCCGAAGGCACCGATGAAAGGATCTTCATGTGCGACGGGGTGCGCGATCCGGGAAATCTCGGAACCATAATCCGTACGGCGGCTGCAACCGGATTTGATACGGTCGTGATTTCTGTCTGCGCGGATGTTCTGTCTCCGAAAACCGTGCGAGCCTCAATGGGCGGCATATTCCGGATCAACGTGAGAATATCCGCAGACATGGCGGAAACGGTGAGACTCCTCCGCAGCGCGGGAAGACGTGTCTTCGCGGCAGCGCTCGGCGAAAATTCAAAATGCCTCGGCAGATTCGAACTGCGCGCGGACGATGTTTTTTTAGTCGGCAACGAGGGGCACGGGCTCTCCGACGAACTTATATCGTCATGCACCGAAAGCGTTCTTATCGAGATGGTCGGAGATACCGACTCTCTCAATGTTTCATGTGCATCTACCATTCTCATGTGGGAAATGTCCAAGGTTTTCAACGGTATTTCTGTGAGGAGTGTTACGGATCATGGATGAAAGAAAATACTGGGTGTGGCTGTCCATGTGCTTCGGACAGGGAAGCATGTGCGCCGGAAAGCTTATCGATTATTTCGGAAGCGCGCGGCGCGCATACGATTCCGGAGCGGAAGAGATCGCAAAATGCATATCGAAGGATAAAGCGCATACCCTGAAAATAATAACAAAGTATTCTCTTGAGCAAGCCGAAGATATAGTCAATTGGTGCGATCTGCACAATGTTCGCGTAATAACATTTTACGATGAAGCGTATCCGAAGGCGATAAAACACCAGTCCAATCTTCCGCTTGTGCTTTATGCCGTCGGAAAAATTCCGAGGTGGAGTTCGGACTTTTCGTGCGCCGTCGTCGGCACGCGAAAAATGACCGATTACGGGAAGCGCGTTGCGTACGATTTCGGATACGAGCTTGCCGGAGGCGGCGCTATTGTCGTCAGCGGCATGGCTATCGGAGTTGACGGCATGGCGATGGCGGGCGCGATCGACGCGGGCGGCGCGACCGTTGCGGTACTCGGCTGCGGCATTGATATCTGCTATCCGAAAGCGCATCGTCAGCTTATGCGCGAGGTTCTGAAAAAAGGAGCCGTTATCACCGAATACCCTCCGGCTACACCGCCTGCGGGCTCGAATTTTCCGATAAGAAACCGCATAATAAGCGGAATATCTCAGGCGACCGTCGTTATCGAGGGCGATGACAACAGCGGAGCGCTTATAACCGCCAACCATGCGATATATCAGGGACGCCGTGTCTTTGCCGTTCCCGGCAAGGTTACGGACGAGAGCAGTAACGGTCCGAATGCGCTGATAAAACGCGGCATTCCTGCGGTCTCGGAAGCATTTGACGTTCTTGTTGAATATCAGGATCTTTTTTCAGACTGTATAAATACAAGTAAGCTAAGACGCAAATACCTAAGTAAACGTGAGGACGAGTATCTTGAAGCCGCCGAGCGTATGCATGTTATTTCGTCTCTCGATAAAAATAAAGAAAACAACGGATATTACGGAAACGGACTTTACGGCGGAAGGGACGACGGACGCTTTGACCGACCGGAGGGCGAAAAGTCTTCGCATTCCGAACGGAAAAAGGACGCGAATCGGAAGTTTTCCGATAAAGTTCCCGAACGCTCCGAAAGTATAAAGCCGGCGGATACGGAATTTTTGTCCGAAGAATATCTTCGCGTGTATAACGCGATGAAACCGGACGTTCCGATGCTTCCGGATGAAATAGTGTCGCGCGGTTTCGATATAAGCGAGGTTCTTGTCGCAATGACAATGCTCGAGCTTGCCGGGATCGTCGAGGCATCTCCCGGCGGATTTTTCACACGTCTCGGTACGGAAGAGCTTACAATGCCGCCGAAGGAAGAATAACTGATAATAAAAGGAGGAACCCCGCGCGGGGTCTGAAATATGACAAATCTCGTTATCGTGGAGTCGCCTGCGAAGGCCTACACCATAAAAAGCTATCTCGGGTCGAATTATAAGGTGATGGCATCGAAAGGGCACGTCCGCGACTTGCCCAAGTCAACTCTCGGAATAGATATAGAGCACGGTTTTGAGCCGCATTATATAAATATACGCGGAAAAGGCGAGCTTATAAGAGAACTCAAAAAGGAAGCGAAGAACGCCGACCGCATCTACCTTGCAACGGACCTTGACCGGGAAGGAGAGGCGATATCGTGGCATCTTGCCGCCGCACTCGGACTTCCCGAGGATAAAATAAAAAGAATCACATTTAATGAAATTACGAAAAGCGCGATCAAAGAATCGATCAAATCGCCGAGAAAGATCGATATCGATCTCGTCAACGCTCAGCAGACAAGGCGTATACTCGACAGAATCGTCGGATATAAGCTAAGCCCGTTCCTTTGGAAGACAGTGAAGAGCGGTCTTTCCGCGGGACGTGTTCAGTCGATCGCAACGAAGATAATCGTTGAGCGCGAGGATGAGATACGCGCGTTCGTTCCCCGCGAGTATTGGACGGTCGATGCCGTTCTCACTTCCGACGGACGTGATTTTACGGCTCACTATTACGGCGAAGCCGGATCGAAGGATAAGAACGAGCTTTCAGCCGAAAGCAAAGCCGTAAGGATAAAGGACGACTGCTTCGGCAAAAAATTCGTCTGCACCGAAATCAAAAAAGGAAACCGTACAAAGTCGCCGGCACCGCCGTTTATCACTTCCACACTCCAGCAGGAGGCATCCAAAAAGCTCAATTTCCAGTCTCAGCGCACGATGCGCGTTGCACAGGAGCTTTACGAGGGCGTAAACCTCGGTCACGAAAACGGCGGAGTACAGGGTCTTATAACCTATATGCGTACAGACTCTCTCCGAGTTGCGGCTGAGGCTCAGAGCGCCGCGCTCGAATATATTGCCGAAAATTACGGCAAGGATTACTGCCCCGAAAAGCCGCGCGTTTACCGGACAAAGGCGAGTGCGCAGGATGCACACGAGGCGATCCGCCCCTCCAAAGTGGCTCTTGATCCGGAAAAGATAAAAAAAATGCTTACACCGGACCAGTACAAGCTATATAAACTGATATGGCGCCGCTTTCTCGCAAGTCAGATGTCCTCCGCAGTCCTTTCGACGGTGAACGCAGAGTTTGCCTGCGGATCACATATCTTCAAGTCAAGCGGATATACCGTCAAATTCCGCGGCTATATGGCGCTTTATGAAGAGACGAGTGATACGACGGATACCGAACGCGAGGTGGTTCTTCCGCCTGTCGAGAAGGATGCCGAGCTGAACGCCCGTGACATCATACCCGAACAGCACTTCACCGAGCCGCCTCCGCGCTATACCGAAGCTTCGCTTATCAAATTCCTTGAGGAAAAGGGAATAGGACGCCCCAGCACATACACACCCATAATAACGATAATAATATCGCGCGGATATGTCAAGCGTGACGGAAAGTCCCTCCGCCCCACCGATCTCGGTGAGATAATAACAAGACTGATGAATAAGTCCTTCCCGGATATCGTTGACTACAAATTCACGGCGTCGATGGAAAATCAGCTTGACGAGATCGAAAACGGAAACGCAACGATGCTCGATATGCTGTCGAAGTTCTATGAAGGCTTCAGCCGTGAGCTTGAAGAGGCGGAGAAGACGGTTTCCAAGGAGACCTATGAGGCTCCTGCCGAGGAGACGGACATAATCTGCGAAAAATGCGGAAGCCGTATGATAGTCAAAAACGGACGCTACGGACGTTTTGCCGCGTGCCCGAATTATCCGGAATGCAAGAATACCAAACAGCTTAATAAGTCCGGAACAGCCGAAGCGGAAAAAGAACCCGAGATCGCGCCCTTCAAATGCGAGTTCTGCGGTTCCGATGTCGTTGTAAGACAGGGAAGATACGGCGCGTTTTACGCCTGCTCCCGTTATCCGGAATGCAAATTCACAAAGCAGAAGGTCAAAAGCCTCGGCGTAAGCTGCCCGAAATGCGGCAGAGATATAGTGACCAAATACGGAAGAAACAAAACCGTGTTCTACAGCTGCTCCGGATATCCGGAGTGCGATTTCTCGTCGTGGGATCTTCCGACAAACGAAAAGTGCCCGCAGTGCGGAGAAATGCTGTATCAGAAAAAAGGCCGCGCACTTCTTGTGTGCAAAAAGGAAGGCTGCGGATATAAGCGCGAGATTACCGACAGTTCCGACGCGAAAGAATCCGGAGAAGAAAAATGACGGATGCATATATAAACGTCGTCGGAGCGGGTCTTGCGGGCTCCGAAGCATCATGGCAGATCGCCAAACGAGGCTGCCGTGTCCGCCTTTATGAGATGAAGCCCGGAAAGAAGAGCCCGGCTCACAAGTCGGACAATTTTGCAGAGCTCGTCTGCTCGAATTCTCTGAGAAACGCATCGGTATCTTCCGCGATCGGACTTCTTAAAGAGGAGCTTCGCCGTCTCGGATCTCTCGTAATGGAGAGTGCAGACCGCTGTTCGGTACCCGCCGGCGGCGCGCTTGCGGTGGACCGCGAGCAGTTTTCCTCATATATAACGGAGAAGATCCGCTCGTCGGAGCTTATCGAGGTGATCGAACGCGAGGTTACCGATATCCCGGACGACGCACCTACGGTGATTGCCGCGGGACCTCTTGCGTCCGACGCACTCTCCGAAAGCATCGCAAAATTCATAGGGGATCGTGAGCTTCATTTCTTCGATGCCGCAGCTCCCATAGTTGATTTTTCCTCTGTCGATATGACAAAAGCGTTTTTTGCTTCACGTTATCAGAAGGGAACGCCCGATTATATCAATTGCCCGATGAATGAGGAAGAGTATAAAGCCTTCTACCTCGAGCTTATCGGCGCACAGACCGCGAAGCTTCACGACTTTGAAGAGGGCGAAGGACTCAAGGTATTTGAGGGCTGTATGCCCGTCGAGGAGATGGCGCGCCGCGGTGAGGATACGCTCCGCTTCGGACCGCTGAAGCCCGTCGGTATAAGACATCCCGAAACCGGAGAAAAATATTATGCGGTAGTCCAGCTGAGGCGCGAAAACGCCGAAGGAACGATGTTTAATATCGTCGGATTTCAGACTCATCTCACATTTCCGGAACAAAAACGGGTCTTCTCGATGATTCCCGGACTTGAAAACGCCGTTTTCCTCAGATACGGCATTATGCACCGCAATACATATATAAATTCCCCCGGATTTCTTGATCGGGATTACAGCATAAAGAAATGCCCAAGAGTATATTTTGCGGGGCAGATGACAGGCGTTGAAGGCTACATAGAATCAGCGGCGTCGGGTTTTCTCGCGGGTCTTTCCGCCTCCTGCGCCCTCACCGGACATCATTTTCCCGATTTCACCGATAAAACAATGATCGGCGCAATGGCAAAATACGTTTCCGAGGGCGGCGAGTCCGATTTTCAGCCCATGAACGCGAATTTCGGTATAATAGCTCCGCTCGGCGTGAAAATAAAAGGCGGCAAGCGCCCCCGCTATGAGGCGTATGCCGAGCGCGCGCTCGGAGAAATCGAGCGTATACGAAGCGAGATCATGTAACGCACCGACTGAACAAGCACAGGTCATACGATTCTGAAAGAAAGGAAGCTTTCGTTTTTCGGAAGCTGCGGTTTTACAATATGAATATAATTCTTGATGCCATGGGAGGAGACCGTGCTCCGGAGCAGATCGTTATCGGCGCAGCACAGGGAATTGCCGAAACCGGAGTAAACATAACGCTTGTCGGAGATCAGGCGCAGATCGAAAAGTATCTCCCCTCCGACGCGGACCGCACCAAGATCGATATCGTTCATACCGATGTCGCAATAACCATGGAGGATGATCCGATCTCCGTCGTGCGCTCAAAAAAGGACAGCTCGATGGGAATAGGACTTAAAATGCTCAAGGAGGGCGGAGATGCATTTGTTTCGGCGGGAAATACCGGAGCGCTTCATGCCGGCTCGTCTCTTATTATCAGAACCGTGGCGGGAATTCACCGCAGTGCGATCGGTATGATACTGCCGTTCAATCCTCCGGTTCTGATGCTTGACTGCGGAGCCAATACTTCGGTAACGTCGGAGTATCTCGAGCAGTGGGCACAGCTCGGCTCGATTTATATGAAAAACGTCATGAAGGTCGAGTCCCCGAGAGTCGGACTTCTCAATAACGGAACGGAATCCCATAAGGGAACCGCCGTTGTCGCGGAAACCTACAAGCTTCTTTCGGAGACGGAAAACATAAACTTCGCCGGAAACGTAGAGTCGTCCGCGATCCCGTTCAATGCGTGCGACGTTCTTGTTACCGACGGATTTACGGGCAACGTAACGCTGAAGATGATCGAGGGCATGGGTAAATTCATGTTCCTCAAGCTGAAGGATATCTATACGGCCAATTGGCGTACAAAGCTCTCCTACCTTATGACCAAGGACCGCGTGCGCGGACTTAAAAAGGAATTTGACGCAAGCGAGCACGGCGGCGCACCGCTTCTCGGACTTTCGAAGCCGGTCATAAAGGCTCACGGAAATTCCGATGCAAAGGCCATACGGAACGCGATTCGTCAGGCGGTGACATTTATCGAAACCGAATCGATAAAGGAATTCGAAGAAGCTGCCGCGAGATTTGTCGTACCCAAGGAATAAACCGGCGGAGCATCATCTCAAGATTTGCGGCGGAAGCTTTCGGAAAGTTTTACTGTTTTGCTGCGGATTGACCGGACGATTTACGAGAAAGGCGCTTTTGCAGAGCGAAGTGAAAAAATGAAAAGCATTCTGAAATTCCCCCGCGATCTCACCGAGGTCGAGAAAAAAATAAATTATAAGTTCAAACATTTCGGACTTCTTGAAAAAGCACTTACACACTCTTCTGCGGCAAACGAGCTGCACGCGAAAGGAATTGACATCGACTGCAACGAGCGCCTTGAATTCCTCGGAGATTCGGTGCTTTCGCTTGTGGTTGCACAATATCTCTACTCCCGCTTTGAGAAGATCGACGAAGGATATCTGTCAAAAATACGCGCTTCCGTGGTCTGCGAAAAGGCGCTTGCTCAGTATGCGAGAACGCTTTCTCTCGGCGAGTATATCAGATTCGGTCACGGAGAGGAAAAGAGCGGCGGACGAAGCCGTTCTTCCACGGTTTCCGATGCTTTTGAGGCTATCATCGGCGCAATATATCTCGATTCCGGCAGCATCGGTCCCGCAGAAAAGTTCGTGCTTCCGTTTGTCTCAAGGGAGATATCCGAGATCAACAAGAGCGCTTCCTTCATCGATCATAAGACGGAACTTCAGCAGATAGTTCAGCAGGTCGAGGGCGAAAAGCTCCGCTATGTGATCGTTTCCGAGAGCGGACCGGATCACGATAAGGTTTTTGAGGTCGAAGCGAGACTCAACAGTAACGTTATAGGAAGAGGAAAAGCCGGAACAAAGCGCGAGGCGGAGCAGAGAGCCGCCGAGGAAGCTCTCAGGCTTTTCGGAAAATGATAATTGCCTGATTTATTTCAACAGAAAGGAGAGAATCTGAAATGTATCTTAAATCACTTGAGCTTCACGGATTCAAATCTTTTCCCGAGAAGACCGTACTTCGGTTTGATCACGGATCAACGATAATCGTCGGACCGAACGGAAGCGGAAAATCAAATATAACCGACGCAATGAGATGGGTTCTCGGCGAGCTTTCGTCAAAGACCATACGAGGCTCAAAAATGGAGGATGTAATCTTCATCGGAGCCGACGGATACCGACAGATGAATTTCGCCGAGGTGTCCGTCACGTTTGACGATTCCGCAAAGCCAAAGCGTCTGAACAGCGAATACGACGAGGTCACCGTCACAAGACGTTATTACAGGAGCGGAGAGAGCGAGTATTTTATAAACCGCAAGAGCGTCCGACTGAGAGATATATACGAGCTTTTTATGAATACCGGTATCGGAAGAGACGGATATTCAATAATAGGTCAGGGCAAGATCGCCGAGATAATATCGAAGAAAAGCGAGGAGCGCCGCGGTATTTTCGAGGAAACCGCGGGAATATCGAAGTATCGATACAGAAAGCATGAATCCGAAAGAAAGCTTGCCGAAACAGAGAGCAATATGGTGCGGATATCGGATATACTTTCCGAACTTGAAAGCCGGGTCGGACCGATGGAGCGCGCTGCTCAGAAGGCAAGAAAATACATAGAGCTTTTCGACGCAAAAAAAGAGGCGGATATATCCCTTTGGCTTTACGATATGGTCAAAATGCGCGAGGAAGTCGAAAAGCTCGAGTCCGAGTGCAGGATATCCGCACATGAGCTTGAAATCGCCGAGGATACGGTGTCGCAGCTTGAATCACAGAGTGAAAAGCTGTTCAACGTATCACAGGAAAACAAGCAGGCTCAGATGTCGCTCTATTCGGATATCAAGGCATTACGGGAAAAAATACACGAAACCGAAAACCGCTATAAGATAATCGAGAACAATATCGCTCATTCGAAGATAAATGCAGAAAACGAGCTTGACGCGGTAAGAAAAACGGCTGAATCCGTTTCGGCTGAGATGGAAGAGCTCAAACGCCTCAATGCGCTTTTTTCGGATATCGGAAAAAAGCTTGAAGACATCCGTTCTGATATCAAGCGTTCGCGCGAAGCGCATACCGCACTTGTCGCGGATAAGGAAAAGAAAGAAAAGCTTATCTCCGATTCGTTCGAAGAGCTGAAAAGGTACGAAAACGCAAAAGCAGAAGCCGAAATACGCCTTAACGTGCTTGTAAATATGCTTACGGAGCATGAGGCAAGATCTGTTTCAATAGTAGGGGATATCGAAAAGTACGAAAAAGAGATCTCCGAATTTGACGCAAGAGCCGAAGAAATCTCCGAAACAGTCGGCGAGTACAAGGCGTCGGTCGAAGCCGCAGATAAAGAGATCTTTACGCTCGACCGCGAGATAAACTCAAAATCCGACGAGACCGAGCGCCTTCGCATTGAGCTCGGACGTATAAATTCCGATAAAAGCGCTCTCGACAGCCGCATTGCCGCACTGTCGAGAATGCTTGAGCACTTTGACGGATACAACAACAGCGTAAAATATGTAATGGGCGCTTCGTCCCGAGGCGATCTCGCGGGCATCCACGGTCCCGTTTCACATCTTATTCACGTTCCAGACGCTTATACCGTTGCGGTTGAGACCGCGCTCGGCGCGGCAATTCAGGGAATTGTCGTTGAAAACGAGGAAAGCGCAAAGAGTGCGATCCGCGCCCTGAAAAATGCTTCGGCAGGACGTGCGACCTTCTATCCGATCACAT
>URSW01000009.1 GCA_900550625.1 uncultured Eubacteriales bacterium | reverse complement strand
GGCCATCGTGCGGGCGCTGTGTATGGAGCCGGATGTCATGCTCTTCGACGAGCCGACCTCGGCGCTCGACCCGATTGCCGAGTACAACATATACCGCAACTTTCACGACCTCGCCGAACAGCGCACCGCCATCTACATCTCGCACCGCCTTTCGTCTACGAGGTTTACCGACCATACCGCCGTGTTTGCAAACAACACGATCGCGGAATACGGCACTCACGACGAGCTGATGCAGATCGATGACGGAATATACAGAAAGCTGTTTCTCATGCAGGCGCAGTACTACCGTGAATAATTCCGAGAAAGGACACCGAACTTGGACGAAAAAATAATCTACAGCATAAAGGACATAGCAATAAATCCCGATTTCGTCGGCGTGATAGTTTCGCCTCACTCCGACAGCTACATCTTTGAGGACCCATCCGAGGTTCCGGAGGAGGTGCGGCGCATAACCGATCACTTCCGCAGCGGCACGCCGCTTGATTACGCACTGCTCGACTGCACGACGCACACAACGCTCGCAACGGTGAATTTCAGCCGCATCGAGGGGCTCAATTTCATGGACAGCGTATTCTTCTTTTTCTGCATCGTCTGCGAAAAAGAGACCGACGCCGCGTTTTCGATCGAAACGATCGCCAAGCAGAGGCTCTGGATAAACGGAAAGATCGCAGCGCTCTGCTGCACGAACCGCGACACCAGCCGCCAGCTTTTCACGCTGACCCTCTCCGCCGGAATGAACGTAATCTGCCTTCAGCAGCACGATTCGCATTCGTCGTTTCTGACAACGGTGCGCTTCACCCCGCTCGAATACGAGAACTCCCTCGCGCACAACTCCATGGTGAAAAACAATTTCCACTACAAAAAAGGCGAGATCGCGGCGGAGGTTGACGGAACATTCTTTCAGAGAGATGAGTTTCAGATAAGCTGCACTCCCGTGGATTCGGTCAATCTCTGTCTCGATGAGCCGGTCACGCTTTCGGTCGAGGACAGCATAACGGGAGAAGTGCTGTATTCAAGGAAGCTGCGCTTTTTCGAATACCTCCGCGTCGATCTTTCGAAAATCCCCTTCACGAAGAAATCCCCCTTCAACCATGCGCACGCCGTTCTGCGCGCAAGGACGCGCGGCGGCGGCGAATACGCCCACTCAATCGACGTTTTTCCCGTCGTCCCGTGCGACTACATGAAGCGGACGGAGGACAGAGCGCGCCGTGCGCTTGAAGACCCATCTCTCTCCGAATACGCTGTCGCCTGCCTCCGCTACAATCTCGCCTGCATATACCACTTTCCGGAGGACGATATCAGAAACTTTCTCGCGTGGGAGACGTTCGAACGTGAGATCTCCCTGATTGAGCGCGGCGAATACGACTCATATCTGCAAAGCCCCGGCGCGAAAAAGCTCTACTATTTCACACATATCGACGATCAGTGCATGAGGTACTGCATCTGCCTGCCGAAGGGATTTGACCCCGAGCGAAGATATGCACTGCTTATCATAAACACGATAACCTCCGCCGACGGCTCGATGTACTCATATTATTTCGAACGCACCGACGCTTTTCCCGACCTGATCGTCGCGGATATCCACGGCAGGGGGATGACGACCGGCAGCTACGTCGGGGATCGTTCGTTCAGAGAGATCCTCGCCGACATAGAAAAGCGGTACCGTATCGACGAGGACAGGATATACGCCATGGGGCAGTCAAACGGCGGATACGCGACATGGACGCTCGCGGAAAAAAGTCCCGACCTCTTCGCGGGGATCTATCCGTCGACCGGATACCTGAACCCGAACGAGGTACGCAACCTTTCAAATATGCGCGTCCGCTTTCTGACCTCGGACGCCGATCCCGGTCATATAAAAAATACGGAAGGCGTCGATGCGTTCAGGGACTGCCTGAAGGATTACGAATGCACGACATTTCACAAGCTGATGCACAACGTGTTCGAGCAGGTGCAGTTTGAAGAAAACGCGCTGCGTGAGCTCCTCTCGGCGAAGCGCGATCCGTGGCCCGACGAGGTATGGCTCGATACTCACATGAACCGCTACGGACGCGCATATTGGGTCTCGCTACACTCGATCGAGAGCGGTCGGATATACGCCCACATCCACGCCCGCACGGACGGGGACAACATTATCGCCGAGGCGGAGAATACAAGCTCTTTCGCGCTCACGCTGCCGCCGAAGCTCGATCCCGAAAAAACGCACGTCCTGCTGAACGGCAGAGACTATCCCCCCACCGGGGAAAGAGAGCGCCGATTCGAGAAGCGCGGCGGGGATTTCGCGGAGTGCGAAAAGTTCACCGAAAACACAGCGCCGTACAAAGGCACCGGGCTTGTTGACGGATACATCGCGCTGATGAAAACGGTGAATCTGTGTCCGGAAAGCAAGATTCTCTCCGATATCGCAAACGCGATCAGACTGCCGAGATCGAACACCTACGACGGAGGTGAAGCGGCATCGTACTCATTCATTGACAGAGATGCGGACAAGCTGAAGGACGCGGAATTTCTCCGCGGGCGTTCGTTTGCAGTCGTAACAAAACGCCCGTCGGAATATACGTCGGACTTCGCGGCGAGCGTCGATCGGATGCTTGAAATACATACGGATGCCGACGGATACGAATACCGCGGCGCGCGCACGGACGGTCCGTACTGCGTGATGCAGATCGCCCGGAGCCCGTGGAGCCCGACGTGCTCCGTTCTCCACGTCAGCACGAACGATGAAGAAACGGCAAGGAAGAACGTCTTCACAAAGCGCATCCTCCTCCCATCCTACATCAATGCATTTCATCCGTATTACAACAGCTGCGCCATGATATTCGACGGACACACATACAAACGGATCCTTGATTACGGCTGCGGCATCGAAGAGCTGTCGCCGCGCAAAAATTCCTGACGCCGCTCAGCTTTGCGGACGGACGTTCATCGAATCACGGGAGTCGAAAACCGAGCCGTTCGCTCCGCAATCAAAGGTTAAAATCCTCGCTTCGCAAACTCGGGTCCTCTGTGCAAGCTCATTTCCCTCCGTACAAAAAAACAGAGGAGAAGCCTGAGCTTCTCCTCTGTGAAAAACAATATTACGGATTTTTCCGATCACCGTTCCGACCGTGCGGAGCGTTTCGGAATTCGAGACATTCCGCGATTACTCGCCCTTTGCCTCGTCGTCCTTCTTATCGTCAGCATTTGCCTCGTCAGCCTTTACGCCGCCCTTCTTCTTGGCAACGATGATGATAACAACAACTGCTACAACGACAACTGCGCCGACGATGATGAGCGCGATAGCCCAACCGGGAAGTCCGTCATTACCGATGTTGCTCATGTCATTCGGGGTATTGGCCTTATCGGGAGCCTTGGTGGTAGTCGGAGCGTTTGTGGTCGTAGGAGTGCTGTCGGGAGCCTTGGTGGTGGTATCGGGAGTCGTAGACTCGGGAGTCTTATCATATGTAGCTGCGGGAGTTACGGTATCAGACTTAAGAGTAACAGCGTTCGGACCGCCGACAGTCTTAGGAGCGTCCTTGCACTGACCGCCGCAGATTCCCGTACCCCAAGTGAGCCAGGAGTCAGCACCGGAGCCGGAGCCGTTAAGAACTACGACAGCCATACCGAGAATCTTGTCAGCCTCGGGAGTGAAGTTCTCACCGATGGTCTTCCACGGAATAGCGATCTCATAAGTGGTTGTGCATCCGAAATCTTCTTCGCTGTTAGGATCGTTGGGAACGGTAGTGATAGCGCAGAGAGTGTCGGTCATGATTTCTTTAGCTTCCATGTCGTAAGCCTGAACGACCTTGCCGCCGTTTACAAGAGCAAAGCCCGCGTTGATAAGGTTCTTCGCATTCGCCCAAGCGTTCGCGCCGTTGTCCTTGTAGTTACCCTTGCTGAAAACATATTCGTCGGTCAGATAGTTGAAGCCCGGAATCTTCTCTTCCATGCGGCTTGCAGGTCCTGCGGGATCGATACGGGTCTGGAGGCAGTCGCCGTTCCAGATTTCGTCCTTGCTGTGGGTGTTTGCGAAACCGTCGATATCGTTAACGATCGCACCGATATAGAAATACTCGTCGTCCCAACGGAGCCAGAGGTCATAGCTCATCTCGAGCTGAGCCTCGTTCGAGAACTCCATGTAGGTGTTGGTGGGGCTGGGAGCCTCCTTGTCATCCTTGTTAGCTGCCTCCTCGCCCTTTACAGTGACGGTCTTCTCGCCCCACTCCTCAGTGGAGAGCGTTCCGTCTATAGTGGGCTTCGACGCAAATTTGAGAGCGTCGGCATCAACGTTCGTTCTTGCTGCGAAAGCCGGGATTGCCAGCATTGCGGAAAGCATGACCGCGCAGAGAACAAAAGCCAGAAACTTCTTCATCATATCCTCCAAAATTTATTATTGTGCGCCGTTATTTCCGTAACAAGCCGTTAACCGCGCGCACATATTCACGGTCTTATTTTATCACATGCAAAGTGCAATGTCAATACATTATCTTTCATTTTATCAACCAAACTGTCTAATACCGATAAACAAAAACTCTCGAACGGCAGATTTTGCCTTCGGGAGTTTCCTTTTTTTCGTTTTCGATGCCCGTCCCGACCGCCCAAACGCCACATTCCGCACACCGGCCGTACACCATGTCCTTCCTCCGCGCCTCGACACGCGCCCGTCCTCGCGGCGCGCTTTCCCGTATCTTCGCTTTCGCCCGCACAGCTTCCGAGCGCAAAAAATCGCGGCGGAGGAGAAAACAGATTGCTGTTTTTCCTCCCGCGCGGAAATGTTAAATTTTATCGGAATCCACGCAATTTCTCACGCGAAACCGGAGTCATTTTCCGTAATCAGACAAGAGATCTGATGAGAAGGATGATGTCCTTCATGTTGACGCTTCCGTCGCCGTTAAAGTCAGCTGCAGCCTCATTGATCGTGAGACCGGTCCAGCCTGCCTGATAACGGATAAGAAGGATAACGTCAGCGTTGTTGAGCTTGCCGTCGTCGTTCATATCGCCGGGGGTCATGTTCTTGGGCTTCTCGGAGTAGTAGCCGTCTTCACTGTTGACATTCATCGGATCGTAGTCAACGATGTTTGCCCAGCCGCTATCGCCCTTGCAGTTGCGTCCGAGAGTGCTGGTGAGGAATGCACGGTCGGTGGTGGAAATGTTGTAGTCGGCGAGATCCACATTACCGGTGTTCTTCTCAATATTAAAGGTAAGATCGGTGGTGATCTTGATGTTGTCAACGATCGCCTTGCCGCAGTTGTAAAGGATCGGAGCAAGCTTGTTAAACTTCGGATCCTCGGAATTTGCGGGAACGGTAATGCAATCCTTTTCTGTCTCAACCGCGAGAGCACCGTCAACGTAGAGAGATGCTTTCTTTCCTTCTATCTTGAGAGTGAGTCTGTGCCATGTAGCGGGAACAAGTGCTCCTGCACTCTCATCGGTGTTGGGAAGCGTCCACTCATAGGGAGCGGAAGCAAAGATGTCGGTGCATCCGTTCTCCCAGCCGAAGTTACCGATTACCCATGACTTCGAGTTGTAATCGTAACCTGCGAAGGTGCCGTACCTGGCATTTTCTTCGCCGTCCTTGCCGCCGAATACAAATCCGACAACAGTGGTCTCGGGGTTAACGGGCTTAACGTCGCAGAGAGCGACTTCATACTGCATGATGACATTGGAGCCTGCATCGTAGCGAACGTCATCGGCAGACATGTAAGCCTGACCGTAACCTACTGCGAGAACCTGATCCTTATACGGAACGGGGTCATTAACGGGCTCATACTCGAAGAGTCCGTCGACCATTTCGCCGGTGAGAGCGTCCTTGCCGACGAGAGTGATTGCCTGAGAACCGCCGTAAATGTTCGGATTCAGCTTGCCCTCCTTGTTGGCTTCGGTATCATCCATCGCATAAGTTGTTCTGTCGGTGATACCGGAACCCCACTGAAGGAATCCGGACCAATCCTCGGAGGCAGAGCTGGAGTTAAGATAAACAGCGGACATACCGAGAACCTTGCCGATACCGTAGGTTGTCTTGTCGATAGGCTGATCGCCTCTGATGATCATATCCCACGGAAGAGCAACCTCGATGGTAACGAGCTCACCGGTCGTTGCGGGAGTGACCTCCATAGCAAACTGAGCGATGCTGTCGTGGTTCTTGTTCTTCTTGGTGAGGTCGCCGAGACCGGAATCCATGTCGTAGAGCCATCTCGGCTTAGGATCCTTGGTGGATGTGGTGTTGATCGCACATCCGGTGTTCATAAGGTTTTTGACATCTGCCCACGGCTTATCGTACTTTTCCTTGTTGAACGCGGTCACGGTGTGGTCGTAACCATCCTCTGCAGCTGCCTGAGCGGAGTTCGGACCCTTGTCGTCAACACGGAACTGGAAGCAGTCGCCGTTCCAGATATCGCCGCGGCTTCTCTTGTTGTAGTAGCCGTCGTAGTCGTCGATCTCTGCTGCAATGTAGTAGTAGTCCTTATCCCAACGGAGCCAGATTCTGTAATTAAGCTGAGCGTGATCGCCGGCTTCCTCTTTCTCATTCCACACGGTGGTGTTTGCTGCGCTTACTGCGGTTGCATCCTTACCAGCAGCTTCAGAGCCCTTTACCTCAACGGTATACTCGCCCCACTCTTCAGCAGAGATTACACCGTCAAAGGTAGGCTTATTTGCGCCGAAAGCAAGAGCATCAAAGTCCTTGTTCGACTGCGCTGCTGAGGTAGGGAGGACGCAAAGCGAAGCAAGCATCACACATACCATCAGAAACGAAAGTACCTTTTTCATTTTTTTCTTCTCCTTACAAAGTTGCATGAGTCTTCATGCTTAGTGTATATATATTCTATCATCTCTTTTATTCAAAGTCAATAGTTTTCGAAAATTGAGTTTAACTTTTTGTGCAAATACATGAAAAAAGAAACTCCGCATACCGTGATGCGGAGTCTCTTTTTCATAATTAAGACAACACAAACGTCAAATCTGCCCGGAATCGGACAGATTCCGGCTCACTCCTCGCCGTCTTCGCCGTCGCAGACTTTCTTTCCGCAGGCGGGGCAGGTAAGCTCCGAGGGTTCGATCGACTCGTCAAAGTAGATCTCCTCGTTGCAGTGAGGGCAGAACATCATACGGAAATCGTCGTCGCCGCAATCCTCGCCGCAGTCGCAGCAGTTTCCGTCGCATTCCTCATCGTCGTCGTAATAATCGTCGTCGTCCTCGTCGCCGAAGAGATACTCCTCGACATCACCGAGATCGGAATCGACCTCTTCGATGTAGTCGTTGAGCTCCTCGAGATCGGAATCGATCTCATCCATGGAGGAGTCGATTTCGTCGATCGCACCCGCCATCTCGCCCACAAGGTCGATCAGCGCGGTGATAAGCTTGCCCTCAGCGCTCTCTTTGTCGTAATCGAGACCGTCTGCAAGCCCCTTGATATAAGCACTCTTTTCGGAAATTGTCATTTTCGTCCGTTCCTTTCCTTATCATGTGCCGCGGCATGCATACGCATTGCGGTCACGTTGTTTTATGCGGTCAAAGCCGCATTCGTGCAATTCGGAAAAACCGGGCACCGCACTCAAGCTCTTTCGAGATACTCTCCGGTTCTGGTGTCGATGCGGATAACATCGCCCTGGTTGATGAAGAGCGGAACCTTGACCTCGGCTCCGGTCTCGACGGTCGCCGGCTTGGTCGAACCGGTCGCGGTATCGCCGCGGACGCCGGGCTCGGTAGCGGTAACCTCAAGAGTAACGAACATGGGCGGCTCGACGGCAAATACGTTTCCGTTGTAGGAAGCGATCTTGCACATGTCGTTCTCCTTCACGAACTTGAAGTTTGCGGAGAGCTTGTCGGCGTTGAGCGGAAGCTGCTCGAAGGACTCCATGTCCATGAAGTAGTAGAGATCGCCGTCGTTGTAGAGATACTGCATCTCGCGGCGGTCGATGCGCGCGTCCTGGAATTTGTCGGTGGGGTTGAAGGTCGTTTCGGTGACCGCACCGGTGATCACGTTCTTGAGCTTGGTGCGAACGAATGCTGCGCCCTTGCCCGGCTTAACGTGCTGGAATTCGATGACCTGCATGACCTGTCCGTCCATGTCGAAGGTTACACCGTTTTTGAAATCGCCTGCTATTACCATAAAATAAAGCTGTCCGCCCTGGAGCGGGGGACACTCCTTTCAAAAATAATTTTTATACAGTCACTGATATTTTATAACAAATCCTTTCTTTTTGCAATAGGAAACGCACATTTTTTTGCAAAGCGGGGAAATTTATTTGAAAGATCGGAAGAAACGGGCGCATCTCCTCCCCCGAAACGGGAATCGCGCGCCTCATTTTTCGCAAAATGAGCGGGAGCGGGGGCGCGGCAGAGAAAACGGGAGGCTGCCGGCGGTTGACGGAGAAAACGCGAGGCGGTCTTCGGGCGGCGAGTGCATTTACTTTGCCGCACATCCGCGCGAGTTTTCCGAAGTCCTTCCGTCCGTCATGCCCTCCCGCGAAGCCGAAAAGGGAGGGCGCAAAGCCCTCCCTTCCCCTTTCGGGATAATACCGTATTTTTCGTCTGCGGAAAGCTCCGCCCGCCGTCCGAAAATCAGACTATGCCCTGCGCCATCATCGCGTCCGCAACCTTGAGGAAGCCCGCAATGTTCGCGCCCGCAACGAAGTTGCCCTTCATTCCGTACTTCTCGCACGCTTCGGAGACGTTCTTGTAAATGTTCGTCATGATCTCGTGAAGCTTTGCGTCAACCTCCTCGAACGTCCACGAATAACGCGCGGAGTTCTGGCACATCTCGAGTGCGCTCGTCGCAACGCCGCCGGCATTCGCCGCCTTTGCGGGTCCGAAGAGGATTCCCTTCTCGAGGAACATCTCGGTCGCCTCGGGAGTCGTGGGCATGTTCGCGCCCTCGGCCACCGCGAAGCATCCGTTCTTTATAAGCATCTCGGCACCCTCGGTGTCAAGCTCGTTCTGCGTTGCGCACGGGAGCGCGATATCGCACGGAATGCTCCAGATTCCCGAGCAGCCCTCGTGGTACTCCGCATCCGCGTGAACGGAAACGTATTCCCTGATTCTCTTTCTATCGACTTCCTTTAGCTTCTTCACAAGCGCAAGGTCGATTCCGCCCTTGTCGCAGATGTATCCGTCGGAATCGGAGAGCGCAACGACCTTCGCACCGAGCGCGGTCGCCTTTTCGCAGGCGTAGATCGCCACGTTTCCGGAACCGGAGATCACCACGGTCGCTCCCTTGAAGGACTTGCCCGCCGCGCGGAGCATCTCGTCGGTGAAGTAGCAGAGACCGTATCCGGTTGCTTCGGTGCGCGCAAGGCTTCCGCCGTAGGTGAGTCCCTTTCCGGTGAGAACTCCGGTGAACTCGTTGCGCAGTCTCTTGTACTGACCGTAGAGGTATCCGATCTCGCGTCCGCCGACACCGATATCGCCCGCGGGAACGTCGGTGTCCGCGCCGATGTGCTTGGAAAGCTCGGTCATGAAGCTCTGGCAGAAGCGCATCACCTCGGCGTCGCTCTTGCCCTTGGGATCGAAGTCGGAGCCGCCCTTTCCGCCGCCGATCGGCAGTCCGGTGAGGGAGTTCTTGAAGATCTGCTCGAAGCCGAGGAACTTTATGATGCCTTCGTAAACCGAGGGGTGGAAACGGAGTCCGCCCTTGTACGGGCCGATCGCGGAGTTGAACTGGATGCGGAATCCTCTGTTCACGCGGACCTTGCCGCTGTCGTCGACCCACGGCACGCGGAATTTTATGACTCTCTCCGGCTCGACAAGACGGTCGATTATTCCCGCTTCGACATATTCGGGATGAGCCTCGATCACGGGCTCAAGCGTTTCGAGAACCTCGAGCACCGCCTGATGAAATTCAATCTCGCCCGGATTTCTCTTCTTCACCGTCTCCATAACGCCGCAAAGATACTGATTTTTGAGTTTCATATATTTATTTCCTTCCTTCGGTATTTGTACACCGCTCACCGAAGAGCGAACACCGCATCGGATTTGACTGAAATCCGAACGATTCCTGCACACTGATGAATTAATTATACGGCAGACAGCGCCGTTTGTCAATAAAAAATTGCGTGAAATGAATAAATTTTCTCTCAAACTTGCAAAATGTGTCGTTTTTCGGAGCTTTGACGAACGCATTTTCGCCCCCCGCGATCCGAACGGAAAATCCGTCGGAAAGACACCTTCGCCCGACAGCGCGCGTCCGCAGAAAAATTTTTTCGGCAGACAAGCGGAGCACAGAGCGCGAGTGCGTCCCAACGGCGAAAAAATGATTCCGGCGTAAATCCCGCATTTTCGCCGGAATCTGCGGCAACTCCGCGGCAAATGAAAAAGCCGCACACGGCAGCGAAATCCCGCACACGGCAGCGAAAGCGCAGACGCGGAGGCACAGCCGCCCCGCAGTCACGCGCAATTTGTGATTTATAATAATGAAAGAAAGCGTGCAAAGCCCCTCTCGCCTGCAGTCGAGGATAACAACCGCCGTGCAAAGCCCCGCGAAAATCCGAGCGCAATGCCGGACAGGCCGCCGGGAGCTGCGCCCACCGAACCGCAAATCGGATATCCCCCGCCAACAGGCGGAAGGCGGACAAACCAAAAAGCACCTGCATCCGCAAGTGCTTTTTTTGGAGCTGCTACCCAGATTCGAACTGGGGACCTCATCCTTACCAAGGATGTGCTCTACCAACTGAGCCATAGCAGCATTTGACATCGGCTATTATATCAAATACTTTTCGCTTTGTCAAGTGTTTTTTCACTTTTTTCGTGTTTCGTGCTGTTTTTTCGTCCGCGCCGTCATTTCGAACGCGATCCGGGAGCGAAAAGTCATACTCCGAAGTCCTCCGCCCCCTCACATCAAAGCCCGAATCGGCCCGTCCCGTAAAGTCCTTTGCCGCTCTGCGCCGCACGCTTGACATTTCGGCACGCAGGGGGTATACTTATCTATATATCAAAAGGAGGTCGGAAGTGGACAAATTCAAATTGGTTTCACCGTACTCCCCGACGGGCGATCAGCCGCAGGCGATCGACCTGCTCTGCGCGGGGCTTGAAGCGGGAATGCCGTGGCAGACACTCCTCGGCATCACCGGCTCCGGCAAGACCTTCACCATGGCGAACGTGATCGCGCGGCTGAACCGCCCGACGCTCGTGCTCGCCCACAACAAGACCCTTGCCGCACAGCTCTGCACCGAATTCCGCACTTTCTTCCCCGAGAACGCCGTCGAATTCTTCGTGTCGTATTACGACTACTATCAGCCCGAGGCATACGTCCCCGGAAAGGATATATATATTGAAAAGGATTCCTCGGTAAACGAGGAGATCGACCGCCTGCGCCACAGCGCGACGTCCGCACTGTTCGAGCGGCGGGACGTGATCATCGTGGCGTCGGTCTCCTGCATATTCTCGCTCGGTCCGCCGGAGGAATACGCGGGACAGGTCACGTCGATCCGCCCCGGCATGATGCTCTCGCGCGATGATGTAGCGGAGCATCGATCGGCTACAACCGCAACGATATCGAATTCGCGCGCAACAAATTCCGCATGAAGGGCGACACGCTCGAGGTGTTCCCGTCGAACTCAAACGACCGCGCGCTGCGGCTCGAATTCTTCGGCGACGAGATCGACCGTGTGTCCGAGATAAATCCCGTCACCGGCTCGGTCGTGCAGGATCTCACCTATGCCGCCGTATATCCCGCGAATCACTACATCGTGTCCCCGGATATGCGCGAGAGCGCATACGAGGAGATCGAACGGGAGATGGAGGAGCGGGTCGAATACTTCAAATCGCAGAACAAGCTGATCGAGGCTCAGCGGATCGAGGAGCGGACGAGATACGACCTCGAAATGCTCCGCGAGATCGGCTACTGCTCGGGAATCGAGAACTACTCCCGCGTGTTCGCGGGGCGCGAGCCCGGCTCGACGCCGTACACGCTTCTCGACTACTTCCCGAACGATTTCATCACCTTCATCGACGAGAGCCACGTCACGGTGCCGCAGGTGCGCGGCATGAGCGGCGGCGACCGCGCAAGAAAGAAGAATCTCGTCGATTACGGCTTCCGCCTGCCCTCGGCATACGACAACCGCCCGCTCTTCTTCGAGGAATTCGAGAAGAAGCTCGGTCAGACCGTCGCGGTATCCGCGACCCCCGCGGAATACGAGAGAAGCCGCTCCGGTCAGATCGTCGAGCAGATAATCCGCCCGACGGGACTTCTCGATCCGGTGATCGAGGTGCGCCCCGTGGCGACACAGGTGGACGATCTCATCGGAGAGGTGCTCAGCCGCTCGGAGAAGGGAGAGCGCTCCCTCGTCACCACTCTTACGAAAAAGATGGCAGAGGATCTCACGGAATATCTCGACTCGCGCGGCGTGAAGGTCAAGTACATCCACCACAGCGTGGAAACGATGGAGCGGACAGAGCTTCTGCGCAGCCTGCGCGCCGGAGTATACGACGTGCTTGTCGGAATAAACCTGCTGCGCGAGGGAATCGACCTGCCCGAGGTAACGCTCGTTGCGATCCTCGACGCGGACAAGGAAGGGCTGTTCCGTTCGGAAACGTCACTGATCCAGATGATCGGACGAGCCGCGCGAAACGCAGACGGCCGCGTCATAATGTACGCGGATACCGTGACGAAATCGATGGAGGCGGCGATCGGCGAAACGGCGCGCCGCCGCACGATCCAGGAGGCGTACAACCTCGAGCACGGCATAACCCCGAAGACGATCGTCAAGGAGATCGCGGAGCCGATACGCATCGCCGCCCCGGAGAAGGGCTCGAAGAAGAAACGCGGAGAGAAGGCTCCCTCCATGACGAAGGACGAGCGGAACGCGCAGATCGAAGCGCTGCGGCGTGAAATGAAGGAAGCCGCATCGCAGCTCAGATTCGAGGAGGCAGCCTTCCTGCGCGACAGGATCAAGGCGCTCGAGACCACGAAATAGCCCCCGCCGCGCGAAAACGCGGATTTTATTCATCCCCGAACCTTATTATTTGTGAATTTTACAAAAAACGCTGGATTATTTCCGCAATGTGTGATATAATTTTATATCACATCCATCATTTTGATGTCAACGTAAATGAAAGGTCTGGTACCGAACAAATGGTAAAAACCAAAAATTCCAAGAACAGCCGGCTCAAAACCGTACTCATCACCGTCGCGTGCGTGCTTGCGGTTGCGATAATCGGCTCGGTTTTCACTTACACCCTGCTCGGAAACAACGGATATTTCCTCCGCCACACGGTAGCCGTCAAAAGTGAAAACTATGAAGTAAACAACGCACAGATGTCGTATTTCTTCACTACGAATCTCTCGTCCGAGCTTTCGAAGAATTCGACCGTTTATCAGTATTACGGACTCGACACCTCCAAGTCGCTGAAGACCCAGAACTACCCGAGCGGCGGAACATGGTACGACTACTTCATGCAGAGCGTCACCATTCCCTCCGTCAAGCAGATGCTCACTCTCTGCGAGCAGGCGAAGTCCGTAGGATTTGAGCTTTCCGACGATGACCGCGCGTCGATCGACGAATCGATACAGACGATCAAGGACACCGCATCCCAGAGAGGCTACTCCGTTTCGCAGTATGTGATGAACTACTACGGCTACGGCGTAAATCTCAAGGACGTGCGCAGCGCAATGGAGATGAGCCAGCTCGCATACAGCTATTACAACAGCGTCATGGATTCCTACGAGCACTCCGACAGCGACCTCGCGGGATACTTCTCCGAGCATGAGAACGACTTCCTCAAGATCGACTACCTCTCCTACACCTTCAAGGTCAGCGACGTAAAGAACGCCGACACCTCAACGGATACCGACACTTCGGCAGACACCGATGCTTCCACCGATACCTCCGCATCGACCGATACCTCCGCCGAGAGCAAAGAAGAGGACGAGGACGCGAAGTACAAGGCTCAGATCAAGGCAAGCGCCGATTCGCTCGCCGCGATTACCGATGTTGAGCAGTTCAAGGCTTACGTCGAGAATTACCTCAAGACCGTGGTATACGCATCCGAGACCGACACCGACAAGCTCGACGGGAACGTGACCTCCGCAATGTCGAAGCTCGAGACCAAGGGCGCATCCTACAGCGAGGACAGCGACGAGATCAAAGCCCTGTTCGACATGACCGAAGCAAACAAGACCTTCCTTCACACCCATGACGACGGCACCTGCGAAGTATACCTTCTCACCGCACCCAAGTACCGTGAGGAATACACGACGAAGAACGCCCGCGTGATCGCGCTTTCCTCCTCCGATTCCGGAAGCATCACCTCGACGATCGACACCATCAACGAGGCGCTCAATTCCGCAGAGGACAAGGATGCCAAGTTTATCGAGCTCGCCGACGAATACAGCCGCTCCACCGCGAAGGACGCGCTTTACGAGAACATCGGCAAGGACGACTTCGACATTGACGAAATGAACGCATGGCTCTGGGACGAGAGCCGCGCCGACGGCGACCGCGACATCTTCTCGAAGGAGAGCACCTCCTCATCGACCTCCACTTCATCGACTACTTACTACTACATCGTCATGTACAAGGGCGACGGAATGACCAAGTGGAAGTACGACGTCGATACCGCGATGAAGAACGCGCAGTATGAGGAAGCTTACAAGGGATTCGAAGAGGCTCACGGCGGAGACAAGATCACCGTAAACCTCGATAACATCTACAAGATTCCGACAACCTGACGCCGTTCGGAAATAACGAATAAAGGGGGCGCATACCGCGTCCCCTTTGCACTGTCTTTCAAGGGAAGCACGACACCGCACCGACACTGCAAAACGCCCGCATGACACCGCGCCGATATGCGCATCATATGCCGAAACGCCGCGCGCTTCCCTTACCGATAAAACAAAATTCAAGCCCCACGGGCAAACGGAGTTTATATGAAAAATTCAAGCCGCACCATATGCGCTCTTCTCGCCGCCATCCTCGCCGCGTCTCTCTTCTCCTGCTCCGAAAAAAAGGATGACTCCGCCGAGACCTCGGGTACCGCAGAGACTTCGGGTGTGCCCGATACCGCCGCAGACACCGCACCTGCCGAGTCCTCATCGCCGAAATACAGCCTCGGGCTCGCCGCAGACGGCAAATTCGACGGCATCCGCGCGTCGGACCATGTAAAGCTCTGCGACTACAAAGGCATAAACATTCCCGCGGAGAACTGCACCGCGTCGGATGAAGACATTGACGCGCGGATCAAAACCGTAATTTCGAATTTCCGCTCCACATTAAAGCGCACCGACCGCGCCGTAGCCGACGGCGATACTGTGAACATCGACTATGTGGGATCAATCGACGGCGTCGAATTCGAGAACGGCTCGACCGGCGGAAACGGAACCGATGTCACGATCGGTGTCACCTCCTACATCGACGATTTTCTCGAGCAGCTCATCGGTCATATGCCCGGCGAAACCGTGAATGTCGAGGTCACGTTCCCCGTACCGTATCCGAACAATCCCGACCTCGCGGGCAAGGACGCTCTTTTTGTAACCGAGATCAACTACATCACGGAGTACACCGACCCCGAATTCACCGATGACTTCGTTAAGGAGAATCTCTACGGCACATACGGACTTTCGACTGTCGCCGAGGTGCGCGAGTACCTCGAAAATTCGATCCGCGAAGAGAGCATCACCCAATATATAAAAAGCTGCCTTCTCGAAAACAGCACGGTCGATCTTCCCGACGCGGTCTACGATTTCTGCAAGAATACAATGCTCAACTATTACACCGACTACGCGTCACAGTATCAGAAGACCCTCGACGATTACGTTGAGGCTGCCGGATATTCGAGCGTTGACGAGTTTTGCGAAGCAAACAGAGAGGATCTCGAATCCGACGGAAAGATCCGCCTCATATTCCAGGCGATAGCCGAAGCGGAAGGGCTCACGGCGGACGAGGAAGACGTAAAGGAATACATTGCGAAAGCGAACGAAGGAAATTCCTCGTACAGCGAGACAATGTACGATTCCTATATTACTGATTACGGAATGCCGTTCTTCATGCAGGCGGTGCTTCAGGAAAAAGCACTCGCCGTTGTCACGGACAGCGCGGTTCTCGGAGGCTGAGCCTGCCGGGCATACGCCTGATCCGAGACGCTGAGCCGAACGCGAAAAACCCTGCGCCGAGACGGTGCCGCCGTACAGCCGGAAAGCGCGGCGGAAACCGATAACCGCGCCGATTCGGCGAGAAAACGCGGCAGATACCGATACTTCGCCGATTCGACGCTCCGGCGCACACCGGCTACGCCCCCCCGGCGCGCATCTTCAATGATGCCGACCACGGTCGGACTTTCCTCACGATACGCGGAGAAACGCAAGCGCGGCAGCGCCCGGCAGTGCCGACACACCTCGGACAGCCTCATACCGAAACGGCATAATCCGCAGCCCCGATCCGGAGATTAGCCGCGAACCGGCATAAATACAAACAAAAGAGAAGGCAGAGCAAATTTGCTCTGCCTTCTCTTTAAGCATTCGCTTAAGCAGTCGATTCTTATCGATCCGTTATTTCGGAAATTTTACCTCACATTCTTCCGATACTCCGCCGACACGGGCGAAAACGGAAATCGCGTTTCCGACCGGGCGGGATGCGCCGAAAGTGCACCCGTCGGCGGTCATGTCCGCCATCCGTTTTCTCCCGTCGGCAAAGCATCCGGAAGCTTTCTTCTTTTATACCTGAATTTTTATATACCCTATGACGACCGACGCGCTCTTCCGAGACGGCGTTTTCCGAATTTCATGCCGCTCGCCGAACACGTTCTTCGTCGGCTTTTCGTGTGAACATCTTAATTGCTTTATGCTTCATAATTGATACATGACTTACTCCGAGATTACTCCGTCTCCCCGGAACAGCAGGCAGAACCCGGTTCGGCTCGTATTCTCGGCTTCCGTCTCTGATAAAAACCGTGCGGCGCTCCGTCAACCCACCGCACCGCCGTCGGGCAAAGCTTTCTCAGGAATGGAGCCAGCTTGCCGTGAGCGAAGCAGGAACGCTCGAGATCGCCGTGGACTGTCCGAGATCGATATCCCAATTTGCAACGACCTTCTGAACGAGATCGTTGTCGGCCTCGTCGATCACGCCGTCATGGTTGACATCCGCCGCAAGGAGAGCGGCTCCGGTCAGCGTCTTCTGACCGCTTATGTGCTTCAGGATTGCGATCGAATCGGATATCTTGATCTCTCCGTCGCCGTCCACGTCGCCGAACAGCACCACGAATTTTGCCTTGTAGCAGCGTCCGTTGGTGTTGCTGAAGGTTGCGAGGACCATACCGGTCGCGCTCTTTACGGAGGTATCGGTTATGAGCGTTCCGTCAGCGGTGTACGGGCGGACGGTATATCCGCTGATTTTCTCGGATGCTATGAGAGAAGAAAGCGTGGTCTTTGCGCCCGTGATTCCCGTGAGTACGGAAGTGCTGTAGTATACGGCTTTCGCATTGCTGTAGGTTTCGCTTACGGAGATCGAGCCTCTTTGAGCTGCCAGGCGGAACGTCGTCTGCGAACCGAGCGCGGTCGCCGGGACATTGATAACCATAACATCAACACTGACACCGAACATTTCGCTTCCGTCTACCTCATATGCTGTGTTTCCTACATAAAGTGTAGCTTTTCCGAAGAATCCCGGATAATACACATCGATGTTTGTGCTTCTCGCATCAGCATTGGCACGGTATATAATGTCAGTCGTGAATGCGCTGATATACAGATCGTATTCCCCGGTCGTAGATCCATAAGCGGTGACCTTTACATAGTATGTATTCCCCTTTACAAGGCTGTACTTGATTGCAAAGTTGATCCCGTCGTTGTCGTCGTTGTACGCAAGCTGCGCACGGGATGAATTGTAGAGATAACCTCTCGTATCCGTCGTTCCCTCGGTGTAAATGAGGAAAACTCCGCTTTTCGTAGCGGTAAACTTGAAGTAATCCGCATCTCCGGAAGTTTCAAGTTCGCCGTATACGAAGAAAGAATTCACTGTTCCTCTCGGCTCAAGGGTCGTCGCGGTATCAAAGCTTGAACCGTAATCACCGCTCGCCGAAGAATAAACCGTGAACACCGAGCAGAGCATCACTGCCGCCAGCAAAATGCCGACAATTCTTTTTCCGAGTTTCATTTTTCCATTTCCTTTCTTTGATTTCTTATTTTGCCTGCTGACGTTTCCATTATACACCAAATACCATTATATGTCAATAGGTTGTTTTAATTTTGAGGAAAATATTTTAAAATATTTCATAACAGTATATTTTTTACTGTAAATCGGCAAAAAAGCCGCCCCGCCGTAAACGCCGCCGAGACTTAGCCGAACACAGCACCCGAGAAACGCGGACGCATTCGGATGCACGGGAAATCCCGCAGAGCATCCGAGCGCACCGAAGCACATATCCGCCGCACACCGTGTTCCCGCACACCGCGCATTTTCCAACGCACACCCCATACCCGCGTACAGTCCGCATGTGCCAAGCCGCCGTGCGCAGCCCGCACAATCCAATCCGTATACCCCCGCCGCACGTTACCTGCCGTCTTAACATCAACCGCCACGCTGTTCGCACTGTCCCGAAATCGCACACATCAGCCCAAGCCGGACACGCCGCAGATACCCCACGAATCGCACACCCCCGCCGCACCCGTTTTCTCTCCTCGGATATTGCCCCCGCGTCCGATACCCCTGCCCCGACCGCCGTCCGCCGGAATGCGAATCCGGAATATTGACAAGAAAGCCTCTTTGTGTTATAATACCGAAAGAGCGGACAAAAGCGCCTTTGCCCGGCGTTCGCACAATACCGATGGGATATGGTGTAACGGCAACACACGAGACTTTGACTCTCGCTTTGCAGGTTCGAGTCCTGCTATCCCAGCCATAAATCCGAGCGGCGAGAAAACGGGAGATTTCGAGAGATTTCTCCCGTTTTTTCGACCCTGAATTTTTACGGAATTTCATAGATCCCTTTTGCCCTTTTCGATGCTGTGTCCGGACTCGGACTCACGAAAAGGGCTTTTTGCGTCTTCCCAAAAGCAATCGGTTCTGCGGCGAGCTTCGGATTTGCGAAGGCGGCGGACAGCGCAAAAAGTCCTGCGTTCGGAAAAACCCCGGGATGTAAAGAGATTTCGGATAGATTTGAACCGGCGAATATAACACAAAATGATAATTTTTCTCTCCGAATGCGTTATTTGTTTCTCGACTTTTCTGTGGTATAATGTAGACGTCGACAAAAGAGCAGCCTTGCAGGGCGATAACACAAAAGGAGGAAAATATGAAACTCACAATAGGTGAAAACATCCGTAATTTCAGAAAGAAAAACGATTTGACGCAGGAAACGCTCGCCGATCGCCTGGGTGTAACTTATCAATCGATCAGCCGTTGGGAGAACGGCATTACCTATCCCGATCTCGAGCTGATTCCCGCCATTGCCGAGGTGCTTGCCGTGACTGTCGATGAGCTGCTCGGGATGCCGCAAATTGAAAAAGAAAACCGTGCGGTTCAAACATTTGACGAGCTTCGCCGGGAATGCATAAAGCAGGATTATGATGCCGATAAAATCGTCGAGCTTCTCCGCGACATACGGAGAAATTATCTTGACAGCGACTCTGCATGGCGTCCGTGGTGCGACGGGAACGGCAGAGCGTTCCGAGACCCTGCAATACTTCCCGAGGTACGCTTACTTGCAGAAGCTTACCTTGAACGTCACCCTATGGATCCGCATACAATCAAAGCAATGGCGCAAATCGAGGATGAAGAGCATCTGGAAGACTTTTTGGCTAAATATACGACATCCTTTGATTGTTCCGCACACGCACTGTTGTTTGACAGGTATTTCCGACTCGGTGATACGGAAAAATTCGAGCCGGAGCGGAGATATCAGTTGTATCAGGCATTAAGCACATTACTTTGCCCATTCTATCTTCTGAAGCAGGGAGAAAGCGGTGAATCCGGACAGGCGGCGGATAAGTTTATGGAAGCCCTGCTTTCGCTGATTCGCTGTGATGCCGAGGATGATCGCCCCGATATGTGGACATTGGATCGTATCGAACTCGGGCTTAAATCCGCGGAGCGATCAATATCTGTCGGCAATCAGGCTGAAGCTCTTTCGCAGATAGGTGCTGTGGTAAAACTGTTAGAGGATGCAATGATGATTACGGATGAGATTCTGCTGCCGACTTCATGCTGTTTCCTTGACGGAATGGAATGGCGGGCAAAAGAGGATTGGACGAGCCGTAATAATGATCCCAA
>URSW01000008.1 GCA_900550625.1 uncultured Eubacteriales bacterium | reverse complement strand
TTCCGTATCTCGGATTTGTTTCGCTTGCCGCGGTAACGGCGATGACGGGCGTGCTTGTCGCATCGTGGAGAAATCCGCTTTGCTTCGCCGTGCCGCTTCCCGGAATCGCCGCAGCCATGCTTATTTGGAAAAGCGTTCCCGCCGGCGTGATACTTGCCGCGCTTGTCCTCTCGGGCATCGTGCTCGGGCTTGTTATGCGCACTCACCACAGCGCGCTTTCGCACGTCCTTTCGGTCGTGATCTCGTATGCGGTGATCGCCGCTGCGGCATACTGCATCTGCTGCACCGTTTACTACAGCGGAATTTCAAACGGAACGGCGGTTTTCGCCGACCGCTTCACCGAATATGTTTCGGAAACATTTGCGGCACTTGCCAAAAATGATACGACGGGTACCGTGTCGGCACTTCTCGAATCCGTTTCGGCGGAAAAATATGCGTCGTCGATGCTGCTCGTTCTTCCCGGGATCGCGGCGGTCGCAATAGAGATACTCGGGTATGTCACGTCGCTTTTATCGCGCCTCGTAATAAAGGTTTTCTCATGCCCTTCAGAGGTCTATCCTTCTCCGAGGAATATCGTTCTTCCGTTTTCGTATGCGATCCTCGCGGTGATATCCTTCGCGCTTTCGCTTGCGGCGGGAGGAACTGTGGTCGGATATGTTTCGCAGAATCTCGGCACGGCACTCTGCCCCGCGCTTATCGTCGTCGGATTCGGCAGACTCTGGAGCACGTCCGGACGCTCCGGCGGTATACACCGCGCTGTAATTCTCGTTATATGCATACTTATTTCTCTTATAGTGCCGGCGGTGGCGGTGTATGCGTTTGCGGCATCCGGAGTTGCAGCGGTCATATCCGATTTTGTAAAATCAAAGACGAATAATCAGTAGGCACAGCCTCAAAAGGAGTACTTATGAAAAAAAATACGGAAGACACCGTATACGGTTCGCGCACCTTCGGTATATCCGTGCTTGCGGCTCTTGCCGTGGTGTTTATGCTTCTTGCGGGGATGTGCGTCCGCTTTACATCGTACGATCCCCTTTGGCTTTCCTTGTTTTTCTCGGCTATTTATATCGCCGTGTGCGCGTCGGTGCTCATCATTCTGAAAAAGATACGGACAAAATCCGCGGGCAGCAACGTCATTATGTCGGTGCTCGGCGGAGTACTGCGCGATACCGTGCAGAATATGAATTCCCCCGTGATCATATGCGATGAGAAGGATGCCAAGGTCATATGGCACAACAAAGCGTCTTTGACACTTGCCGAAGACAGTCAGAGCGTATTCGGAGTGCGCTTTGACAAGCTCCTCGGAGTTGCGATGGGCGAGGTGCTTCAGGACGAGAGCGAGAACGGACTTAATGTAAGCGTTGCGGGACGGACAATGCGCGTGCGCGGCATGCGTGTGCGCGTCAACGAAAAGACGTTCTGCATATTCACGATGACGGACACGACCGAGCTTACGGAGCTATATAAGTCAGTTGCCAAAAATGAACTTGCGGTCGCACATATAATTGTAGATAACCTCGAGGAGATACGGCAGTACGAGCAGGACAGATTCCGCGAGTGCTCGTCTCAGGTAGCGTCGATCCTGTCCCAATGGGCGCAGGCATGCGGCGGCATTCTCAAGGAATATGAGCGCGACAAGTATCTTATGATATTCACCGCGGAGCAGCTTGACGAATGCATTGCGAAAAAGTTCGACATACTCGACCGCGTGAGGGATATTCATGTCGGCGGCGGCGCCGTCCCGATCACGGTGTCGATGGGCATATCGAATATTTCGGGAAGCTTTGCCGAGCGTGAGCGAGCGGCGGCGAACGCACTTGAAACGGCTCTTCAGCGCGGAGGAGATCAGGTCGTCGTCCGCGGCGAGGCGGCGACGGAGTATTACGGCGGACGGACGAAAACGGTACAGCGCCGGACCAAGGTGCGCGCGCGAGTTATATCGAGCGAGCTTCTCATGTATATGTCGCGCGCATCGAACGTGATAATAATGGGTCACAAGTTTGCCGATTTCGATGCGTTCGGCGCGTGTGTCGGCGTGTGCCGGCTTGCGATGTTTGCGGAGGTTCCCGTGAATATCGTGACCGATTTCGGTGATCCGAGCCTCGACGAGTGCAGGGAAGAGTTTGCTTCACTGCCTGAGTATCGCGGCGTATTCGTTGACAGCGCCAGCGCGCTCGATCTCGTTACCACGCAGACCCTTCTAATTATTGTCGATGTAAACAATGCCGCGCTTTTCGAATCTCCGGAGCTTGCCAAAAGCTGTACGGATACGGTTATAATCGACCACCACAGAAAGACGGCGGAATTCGAACGCGAACCGAAGATCGCGTATATCGAGCCTTCGGCTTCCGCAGCGTGTGAGCTTGTCGCGGAGATGCTCGAACAGGTGCTTCCCGCGGGGCTCAATATGCAGCGCGAGGCGAAGATGATGCTTGCGGGAATTATCCTCGACACCAAGCAGTTTACGGTAAATACGGGAGTGCGCACATTCTCGGCTGCGCTTTATCTGCGCGACCGCGGTGCGAATCCGACGGAGGCGCTCAGGTTCTTCAAAACGCCGCTTGAGGATTATATCCGCGAGGCGAAATTCCGCACAAACGTCGTTATTTACCGCAGCGTGATAGCTATCGCGCTCGGAGACGGCGAAGGCGAAAACGCCGACCGCGTAGCGGCGGCGAAATCTGCGGATAAGCTTCTTTCCGTAGACGGAGTGAGGGCTTCGTTTGCGCTGATACGGATCGGCGAGGTCGTTCATATCTCTGCGCGAAGCACCGGGGATATAAACGTGCAGCTTATTCTCGAACAGCTGCGAGGCGGCGGGCATTACGACGCGGCGGGCGCGCAGGTAGAGGCAAAATCGGTACAGCAGGCGCTCGAAATGCTCAAGGGTGCGATCGACGCATATCTTGACGAGGGCGCACTTCCCGTTGAAAACAGCGGACAGACAAAAAAATAAAGCGCCGGATGGCGGAGGATTAAAAAATGAAAGTACTTCTTTTACAGGATGTTAAGGGACAGGGTAAAAAGGATCAGATAGTAAACGTATCCGACGGATACGCACGCAATTTTCTCTTTCCGAAAAAGCTTGCGGTCGTAGCCGATAAGAAGGCGATGAACGAGGCTCAGGGACGCGAGGACGCGAGACTTCACAAGATCGAGACCGAGCGCGCCGCGGCAAAGGATACGGCGGCAAAGCTTGAGGGCGCCGTTGTGAAGATCGGCGCACAGGCGGGCGCGGACGGCAGACTTTACGGCTCCGTCACCTCTTCGGAGATCGCCGACGAGTTGAAAAAGCAGTGCGGCATCGAGGTGGATCGCCGCAAGATACAGCTTGACGGCCCGATCAAGGCGTTCGGCTCATACACCGTCGATGTCAAGCTTTATCCCGAGATCGTCGGAAAAATAAACCTTGTCGTGACTGAGAAATGAGCGGCGAACTTATAAGGAATCTTCCGTTTTCGGCAGATGCGGAACAGTCTGTTCTCGGTGCCGTGCTCATAAAGCCGGAGATCATGGATTCCTTTGCCGGTATAATTTCGGCTGAGGACTTCTACATGCCGGAGCACGTCGAGATATACCGTGCGATGCAGGGGATGTACCTCAAAAGCCGGATGATCGACCTTGTTACGCTGATCGATGAGCTTGTGAAGGCGGGCGTTTACGATGAATCAGGCGGAAAAGAGTACATCAGGCTGATAGCCGAGACCGTGCCGAGCGCGGCGAACGCTCTCGATTACGCGAAGATCGTGCGCGACAAATCGATCCTGCGATCGCTGATCACCGCGTGCGATGAAATAAGCGAGGCGGCATACGGCGAGCAGGACGACGTCGAAAATCTCGTGGAGCTTGCGGAAAAGAAGATATACTCCGTCGCGGAAGGTCACGAAAACAAAAACTTCATACATATAAAGGATGCGCTTCTTCTTTCGTATGAGCGTCTGAATAAGCTTAAAACGAATCCCGAAGAGGTCAAGGGAATGCCGACGGGATTTTCGGATCTTGATAAGGTCCTTGTCGGACTCGGCAGCGCGGATCTCGTTCTCGTCGGCGCGCGTCCCGGTATGGGAAAGACCGCTTTTGCGATGAATATAGCGGTGACGGCGGCAAAGCGGACGAAGAAGGCGGTATGCGTTTTCTCTCTCGAGATGTCGGCAGAGCAGCTTGTCACGCGACTTCTTTCGAGCGAAGGAATGGTTGACAGCTACCATCTGCGCTCCGGTGAGCTCGACGAGGAGGAATGGTCGAAGATCGCAAACGCCGCTTCCGCAATGGCGGAGACGGATATTCTCATCGACGATACCACGGGAATCACGGTGTCCGGAATGAAGGCAAAACTCAGGCGTGTGAAGAATCTCGGACTTATCGTGATCGACTATCTCCAGCTTATGCAGAGCGAGAAAAAGACGGATAACCGCGTGAACGAGGTCGCGGACATTTCGCGCAGCCTCAAGCTTATGGCAAAGGAATTCGGCGTGCCGGTGATCTGTTGCGCACAGCTTTCCCGAGGTCCGGAAAAGCGCGATGACAAGCGTCCGCAGCTTTCCGATCTGCGCGACTCCGGTGCTATCGAGCAGGACGCGGACAGCGTTATGCTTCTTTACCGTAGTGATTACTATGATATGGACAATCCGGTCAGCGAAGCCGAGGTCATCATCGCAAAGAACCGTCACGGCTCGGTCGGCAGGGTAAAGCTCGGCTGGTACGGAAAGTATACGAAGTTTCGGGGGTACGAAGAAAACAGGCAGGAATAACGGACTGCCTCGAACCGCGTGAGAAAAATGCATGAAAGGACGGTGCCCGAAGGGTGAGACTGATTTTCAAGCAGCGGCTGTTTTCATGGTTTGACAGCTACGATATTTACGACGAGGCGGGAAATACCGTCTTTACGGTGGAAGGTCAGCTTTCGTGGGGGCATTGCCTTAAAATATTCGCATCGGACGGCAGTGAGCTCGGTACGGTCAAGGAAAAGGTATTAACACTTTTTCCTAAGTTCGAGCTTTATCTCGGGGACGGGTATATCGGCAGCGTGAAGAAAAGATTTACGCTTTTTCGCAATGTGTACGATATCGATTGCCGCGGCTGGACGGTAAACGGAGATGTGTTCGGGTGGGATTACACCGTAACATCTTCGTCGGGCGATACTGTTGCGACGGTTTCGAAGGAGCTCTTTCACCTTACGGATACATACGTCATCGATGTAAACAATGCTTCCGACGCGCTTTGCGCTTTGATGCTGACGCTTGCGATCGATGCGGAAAAATGTTCGTCGAACGGATAAGAACGGGCAAGAACGCGCTGTCCGCCCCGATACGGAATAAGAAATCGGTACAGCCGAAGCTGTACCGATTTCTGCTTTATTATTTCATGTCAACGATTTTCGCTCTGAAGATCTGGCAGGAGTGACCCTCAAGCCAATCAAACTTGAATACGCCGCCTTCGGGACGCCATACATCGCCTGTCCACAGGTCGGTCGCCTCGATCGTTTTTCCTGCCGTGATCGGCAGCCCGAGATTGTCGAGCGTGAACCATCCGGTCCGTTTGTCGTCGGAGAAATTGAAGAATCCGAGCGCGATCTCGCCGTCGTCGAGAAAACGTGCCATTATGGGGCTTTCGATGGGATAGTAGCTCCAGAAAGCCTCGCCGGGGCCGCGATCCTTGTTCGGCTCATAAGGCATGGAATTGAGGAAGAACGGCTGACGGTAAGCCGCATCCTGATCTACGCGGAGCACTTCCTTGTTTGTCAGGATCTTCTTCGTCTCGTCGGTCATGTTTCGTATATCGCAGCCGATCATCAGAGGCGAGCCCATGAACGCCCAAAACGAGAAGTGCGTCTTATATTCCTCGAATGTGCATCCGCCGACACCGACATTGCCGCTGCCGTTCATTCCGACGACGAGCATATCCATGTCGTTGAAGCAGCCGCAGCCGTTATACTCCATCTCCTGCATTTCCTTGTGTGCAAGCATTTTGATGTTCGGCCAGCCGTCGTAAATATCGCCGGTAGATCGCCACAGGTGAGCGCCCGTTTCCTTTATCCACTGACGGGTATTATCGACTCCCCATGAGCAGGCGGAGAACACGATATCGCGTCCGGAATTCGCAAGCGCAAGCGCCATTCGCTTGTACAGAATGTCCGGACGAACGTTCGTCGGATGGTAGCAGTAGTCGTATTTGAGGTAATCAACGCCCCACTCGGCAAACGAAGCGGCGTCTGTCCACTCATATTCAAAAGAAGCGGGATAACCGGCGCAGGTCTGATAACCGGCGCTCGAATACATACCGAACTTCAGTCCCTTTGAATGGATGTAATCCGAAAGATACTTCATTCCGTGCGGGAATTTTTCGGGATCCGGAACAAGCCGTCCGGCTTTGTCTCTTTCCTTGAGCGCCCAGATATCGTCGATCACGACATATTCATAACCGGCGTCAAGAAGTCCCTCCCTGACCATTGCGTCCGCAGACTGCATTATAAGCTCTTCGCTTATGTTTGCACCGAAGGTATTCCATGTGTTCCACCCAAGCGGCGGTCTTGTAACTATCATAGTAAATCTCCTGCGGATATCCCAGTGGGAATTTTGTTTATTATAACATAGACTGAGCCCGATTTCAAGTGCGGCGTTTCGTTCATTCCGCACGGTACCGCCGCGGAAAGGGCACGGAATCAGGTGCCCCTGAGTCTTCGCTGTTCGCGCGCGATGGAACGGTTTGTGTATTCACCGTCGTCGGTGACTTCGCGGATGATCTCGAGAAAATCGGGCATCGGAAAGCTTTCGTTTTCGCTGTCAAGCTCGACCTCAAGCAAAGCTTCGTTCTCCCAAAACGGGAAAATGTCTATCTCATACACGAATTTCCCCGCGCGGATGCGCCAGCGCTTCTTTTCTATCGTCTCAAGCTCGGGATCGGCATCGGCGAGGGCGGCGAGATACTCGCTTTCTCCGATCACGTCCTCAATCTCGATGCGGCGTATGTCGGATATCCGCTTTTTGAGCGTGTGCGTGTACACGGTTTCGCCGCCGCAGCTTTCGCGGCGCACGCGGCCGCCCGACGTGAGATACGTCTGTGATATTTCATAGCAACGCGCGCCGGGCAGAGACGAAAGAAAAGCCTCGTCGGGGCGCTTTATAAGAAATTTCCGTTCTATTTCAAAATGCTCCATGTTTCTCTCCCATGTGCGCTTATGTTTCCGCTTTTGCGCGCGGACAGAATTTCCGCATCCGATTTTCGCGCGCCCGTGACAGTATTTTAACATAAATTTCCCCGCCGCGCAATATTCTTCTTGACTGTATTTTCTGTATGAGGTACAATATTTACGAAGTGCGCGGAGCTTTTTCCGCATCATAAAATATATGAAAGGAACGACTATGATCGATCCGTTTGATTATAAGGAACCGCAGTGCCCGCGCTGCGGCGGCGAGGAATTCTACGGCGCGGAGCGCCGTGCGCGCAGCGTGCCGATTATGAACATTACAGAAAAGCTTGACTCCTTTTTTTCAAAGGAGGATTACCGCGGCGCGAAAAAGCTGCTCGAATATTGGCTCACGGAAGCACGCGAGATCGGCGATGAGCGCGGCGAGCTGTCGCTTTTGTCCGAGGTCATGGGACTGTCGCGCCGCATCGGAGAGCACGAATGGGGAATGGATGCGGTGCACCGCGGAACGGAGCTTTGCCGCAGTCTCGGTCTCGCAGAGAGCGTATCGGGTGCGACGGTGCTTTTGAATGCCGCAACGACGATGAAAGCGTTCGGGGAGGCGGAGGCGTCGATCCCGTATTACGAGGATGTGCGCGGCGTGTACGAAAAATACCTCGATCCGGACGATGCGAGATTCGGCGGGCTTTATAACAATATGGCGCTTGCCCTTGCGGACTGCGGACGGTACGGCGAAGCAGAGGACGCATACGAAAAGGCGCTTGTCGTTATGTCCTCGAAGAAGAACGGCGCGCTCGAGTCGGCGATCACACTTATAAATATGGCGGAGCTTTACGAGCGCGCTCTCGGCGACAGCGAAGGCGCGGTCGGACGGTGTATGGATCAGGCATACGAATGTCTGAAGACACCCGGCATCGATCATGACGGATATTACGCTTTTGTCTGCCGTAAATGCGCCCCGTCCTTCGGTCATTTCGGATATTTTGCCGCGCAGCGGGAGCTTGACGCGGAGGCGGATGAGATATATGCAGGGAATTGAGCTTTCGCGCCGTTATTTTGAGGAATACGGCGTGCCGATGATAAAGAACGGCTTTTCCGATATCGAAGATCAGCTTGCCTGCGGGATTGTCGGAGAGGGCTCGGAGTGCCTCGGCTGCGACGACGAAATATCGCGGGATCACGATTTTGCACCGGGATTTACCGTGTGGATCTCGCGCGAGACAGACGAAAAGTACGGCTTTCGCCTCATGCGCGCCTATGAATCACTGCCCAAGGTGTTCATGGGAGTGAAGCTTGAAGAGCGCAGTTATCTCGGACACACGAAGTTCGGAGTTAAGATCATTCCGGATTTTTACGCTTCGCTTACGGGGCTTGACCGTATGCCCGAAAGTGCGGAGGAGTGGTTTTCGATTCCCGATTATGCGCTCTGCTGCGCGACAAACGGAGAGGTGTTTACCGATCCGTGCGGAGAATTTTCCGCATGGAGGGAGCATCTTCGCTATCTTCCCGAGAATGTGCGGCTGAAAAAGCTTGCAGCGCATCTTGCGCTGTGCGCTCAGTCGGGGCAGTACGCATATCCTCGCCTGCTTGCGCACGGAGAAGCGACTGCGGCGCGTCTGTGTGCGGCGGAATTTGCGAATCACGCGATTGCGGCGGTCTTTCTCCTGAACCGCGCGCACATGCCGTATTATAAATGGAGAATGAGGCTTATGCGCAGCCTTCCCCTTCTCGGGAAAAACGTCGCGGAGAAGATCGACCGTCTGTTTCTCCCGGACGGAAATATCGGAACGCTTATCGAGAGCATCTGCACCGACATCGCCGCCGAGTGCGTCCGTGAGGGACTTTCCTCCTCCGCAGACGATTATCTTGAAAATCATGCGATATCCGTCACTTCGGGGATAACCGATCGGCGTATCCGTGCGCTTCACCTTATGTACTTCGGGGCTCAGTAACGATTTTTTATGAAAAGTGTTGCGAAACGGGAAAATATGTGATACAATAACTGAGGTTTTGCGTTGTAGAATATTTTTTATAAAGGAAACGGCGCTTTGGCTGCATTCATTTGAGCGCAAAAGTGCCGGAAGGGTTGAAAATGAAAGTACTTGTTATCAATGCAGGAAGCTCGTCGATAAAGTATCAGCTTATCGACATGACAAACGAGCACGTTATGGCGAAGGGAATGTGCGACCGCATCGGCATCGAGGGCGGAAACTTCAAGCACAAGGTCGAGGGACGCGAGGATTACAAGATCGACATCCGGATGGCGAACCATGAGGAGGCGATCAAGCTTGTTACCGATACTCTTGTGAGTCCCGAGCACGGCGTTATCAAGTCGATGAGCGAGATTAACGCGGTCGGACACCGTGTCCTCCACGGCGGCGAGAAATTCTCAAGCTCCGTTATCATAAACGAGGATGTTATCCGCGCGATTGAGGAATGCTGCGAGCTCGGACCGCTGCATAACCCCCACAACCTCACCGGAATCCACGCCTGCGAGGAGATCATGGGTGATATTCCTCAGGTTGCTGTTTTTGATACCGGGTTCCATCAGACGATGCCCGACTATGCGTATATGTATGCGCTTCCTTACGAATATTACGAGAAATACGGTATCCGCCGCTCTCATGCTTCCCCCCTTCTCAATCGCCGTGGCTCTCATTCAGGCAGTCTCATAGGCTTCCACGGAACGAGCCACCGTTATATAACTCTTCGAACCGCTGCTGTCCTCGGGAAGAAGCCGGAGGAACTTAAGATTGTTACCTGCCATCTCGGAAACGGCTCGTCCGTTGCAGCCGTCGATCACGGAAAGTGCCTTGATACCTCGATGGGACTTACACCTCTTGAGGGAATAATCATGGGAACGCGCTGCGGATCTATCGATCCCGCGATCATTCCGCTGCTTATGGAGAAGGAGCACCTCTCTCCCAAGGAGATCGACACGATTATGAACAAGAAATCCGGTATCCTCGGAGTATCCCAGACGACGAGCGATAACCGCGATATCGAAAACGGCGCGAAGGCGGGCAACAAGAGATATCAGCTTATCGAGTCCATGCTCTGCCATCAGCTTACCAAGCTCATCGGCGGATATGCCGCTGCAATGGGCGGAGTAGACGCGGTCGCATTTGCCGGCGGTATCGGGGAGAACAATCCCCATTACCGTACGAGGGTTGCGGACAAGCTTGCATTTCTCGGATGCAAGATTGATGAAGAGAAGAACAAACTCCGCGGAGAGGAGCTCGACATATCGGCTCCCGACGCAAAGCTCAGAATGCTTGTTATCCCCACAAACGAAGAGCTCATGATCGCAAAGGACACATACGAACTTGTTACGGCAATGAATAAGTAATCGCACGGCGCGCCGAAGACTGCGGTCTTCGGCGCGCTTTTTTCGTCGTGCAGTGTTTTTGCGGCATTGCGTCTTATGCATGGGGAGTGCCGGCGGTATTTTATCATCGAAGAGCACGCAGAGCTTCTGAGACACGGCGCGAAAAAATATCCGAATACATGCGGCGACGGCAAAATCGGTTATAATACAGTATACGAATGATGTCGGTATATGGGCAAAATGCACTGCAGTGTCTGATTTTAATACAGAACGTCTTCTTTGACCATTTCGGGAGAAGCCGTATTTTGATATACTGCTTTCGTGAAGAACATCTGCTTGCTTTCGGCAGTAAGTTGTGAAATAAGAACATATTTTGCTTGCTTTATTTTGAATATTGTGTTAAAATAGAATTTGGAACCCCATATGACGGAGGGAGTGAACGAAAAGCTATGGCAACAGATACAGTCGCAAAGATAAAAGAAGCCGAGGGAAAATACCGCAGGGATTGCGATGACGCGGTGCGCGAAAGCGCAGATGCCGTGAACCGCACGAAATCGGACTGCGATGTTAGATTGACCGAGGCGAGGGCGGAGTGCGAACGTGAATTTGCCGCAGCACGCGAGCGCGCGGACGAGGAAGCCACGAAAACGTCGGTGCTTGCCGAGCGGGAGGCGATGGTCGAGGCGGAGGAGCTTATCCGCAGCCGCGGAGCGTATCTTCCCGAAGCTGTCAGGCTTATAGTCGGAAGGATCGTCGGAAAATGGCAGTAAGCAAGATGAAAAAGTTTTCCGCTGCGGTGCGAACGTGCGATGCGGAAAAACTGCTTTATGAATTGCAGCGGCTCGGATGTGCGAGGCTCGAATATCTGAATGAGGCGAGGGAAACCCCGGCAGATGATGATCTGCCCGAGTACGCGCTCCCGGAGGAGATCGCGTCCGCAGCGGCGCTTCCCGGATTTGATAATTCCGAGGAGCTTGCATCTCTTTCGTCGGAGATCGCGTCCGCCCGCACGGCGCTTGAATTCCTCACGGATGCATACACCGGAAAGCATCCGATGTTCCTCCGGCCCGAGGAGGTCGACGCAGATGAGTTCGAGCGCGATACCCTCGGGGATGCGAGAAAGTGTGCGTCCGAGGCGCTCGAAATAAAGGACGCTATCGCCGGGGCGGAGAAGAAGATTCAGCTTCTCGGCGACGAGATCGCCTCGTGCGAACCGTTTGCGCACTCGGAGTTTGAGCTTCCGGAAAGCATGACTGCGAGGACAGCGACCGTTTGCGGCACTCTTCCGCCCTCGATCGGCGATGAAGAGATAACGTCCGCTCTCGGCGATTACGCATGCACGGTCGATGTCATATCAACGGGAAAGAACGGGACTGCTGTTGCAATGACCGCGCACCGCGACGATTTCGACAGCTGCATGTCGGCGCTGTCGTCGCTCGGATTTACGCAGACTCAGGCGCAGGCAAGCTCCGATGAAGGCTATGCCGACGGAGTTATCGCGTCGTGCATAGCGGAGACGGACTTCGAAAATCAAAAACTCACGGAGCTTCGTGAACGTGCGAAGGCTCTTGCGGACGGCAAGCTCACCGAGATGAGGGTATACCTCGATTACCTGACCACAGCTGAGGCGCGGCTTCGTGAAAAGAATAAGATGAGACAGACCGAGCGCTGCTCGGTTATAGGCGGATGGGTGAGCGAGCGTTCTGCGGGAAAGCTCGAAAAGCTGTTCGGCGATGTCGGCGCCGCATATTCGTTTGACGAACCGGAGCCGGAAAAGGAAAGCGTTCCGATCATTCTTTCAAACGGGGCGTTCGGATCGCAGTTTGAGCCTATCGTCGGACTTTATTCCTATCCCTCATACGGCGCGTTTGACCCGACCACGGTGATGGGTGTGTTCTATATCCTGATATTCGGTCTCATGTTTGCCGATGTCGGATACGGACTGACGCTTACGGTCGGATGCCTCCTTGGACTGAAGCTCATGCGCCCCAAGGAATCGCTTGCGCGCTTTCTCCGGATGTTCGCAATGTGCGGAGTTGCTTCAATGGTCGGCGGTGCGCTCTTCGGCGGATACTTCGGTGATATGCCGACGCGGATCATGGAGGACTTTCTCGGGATCGAGAAAGCACCCGACATGGCGCTCTGCTTCAACATGATCGACAATCCGATCCTGTTCCTCGTGATATCGCTTGCGATGGGCGCGCTTCATCTTCTCACCGGAATGGCGATCAAATTCGGCATAACGGTGCGCGACGGACACCCGGTCGCCGCGGTGTTCGATGTCGGAAGCTGGTTCATTCTGTTCGCGGGAATCGGTCTTTACTTCGTTTTCCCGACGGCGGGAATGATATGCGCTCTTATCGGTGCGCTGATGCTGATCTTTTCGCAGGGACGCGCCGAAAAGAACCCGATAATGAAACTGCTTAAAGGTATTCTCTCACTGTACGATATAGTGAGCTACGGCTCCGATCTTCTTTCGTACTCGAGAATCCTTGCACTCAGCCTTGCGTCGGCGGTCATCGCAAACGTCGTCAACATCTTCGGCGCGATGGGCGGTCCGGGAATCGGCGGCGTGATCTCCATGACACTCGCGTTCCTTCTCGGACATACTCTGAATTTCGCAGTAAACATTCTCGGAACCTACGTTCATACAAGCCGTCTGCAGTACATCGAATTTTTCGGAAAATTCTTTGAGGACGGCGGACGTGAATTTGTACCGCTTGCACCGGATACAAAGTATACGGTCTTTAAATAATCAATTCAATCAAGGGAGAAAAGAAAAATGGGAATCATTTCATCAATTTTTACCGGTCAGAATATCGCATTGTTCGGCGCCGCACTTGCGGCAATACTCGCCTGCTGCGGAAGCGCAAAGGGCGTCGGAATCGTCGGTGAGGCGGCTTCCGGGATGCTCGCCGAGGATCCTTCAAAGTTCGGCCGCGCGCTCCTTCTTCAGGCGCTCCCCGGAACTCAGGGAATCTACGGCTTCGTTACCGCATTCATGATCTTCGTTAAAGCGGGCGTTCTTTCGGGCGGAGTAGAATTGACTGTGATGCAGGGAACATATCTGTTGGCGTGCGCTCTTCCTATTGCAATTGTCGGACTTATTTCAGGTATTGCGCAGGGACGTGTCGCAGCTGCCGGCATCAGCCTCGTTTCACGCCGTCCCGGCTCGATCGGACAGGCGATAACCAGTGCTGCGCTTGTTGAGACCTACGCAATATTCGCACTTCTTGTATCTCTCCTTCCCATCATATCGTTCAACGCATAACAAAGTCGATTTTACCTTGCGAAGGCGCAAAAACGCCTTCAAAAAAGCTTCGGCAGAGCGATTTAGACATATGCATAACACGGATGCAAATTCCGCACATGCCTAAAACCTGCAAACGCCGGAGGGAAAGGGAATACGCAGCTCGTATATATGAATAATTTCGACAAAATAATTGATAAAATAGCCGCGGAGGCGGATGAAAAGATCGCAGCCGTTCGCGCAAAGGCGGAGCGCGAGATCTCGGAGCTCAATGAAAGCTGTGAGAATAAAATAAACGATATGTGCCGCATGAACGGCGAAAGAATCGAACGCGAATGCGCAATGATCGCATCCCGCGCCGAGAGCGCGGCATCGATGAAGCGCCGCGAAGTGCTTCTCCGCGCGAGGGTCGGACTGATCGACCGCGCATATACCAACGCCGAAGAGTATATCTGCTCGCTCCCCGAGGAGGATTACGTTTCGTTTCTTGCGCATCTTCTCGCCGATGCCGTGAACTCGCGCCTTGATGAGGCGGCGGAGCTTGCCGAGCATTACGGCGAAGAGGCGGACTGCAATTTTGAAGTGATCTTCAATTCCGCAGACCGCGAAAAGCTTTCGGAGCGCGTGCTCGGACGAGCCGCCGAGCTGCTCGGCGAGCACGGAAAGGACATCTCCGTATCGGTCGCCGAAGAGACTGCTGATATAAGGGGCGGACTCATACTCCGTTACGGTGATATTGAGACGAACTGCTCGGTCAAGGCTGTGATCTCGTCTGTGAGAGCCGACACCGAGAGCGAAGTTGTAAAGGTGCTGTTCTCATGAAAAGTACCGATTTTGTTCAGGCTTCTGCGCTTGCACGCGCATCGGAAGGTCAGTTTTCGCATAACGACCGCATTTCAAAGGCTGCGGACTGCGCCTCCGTTGACGCGCTCTGCGCTTTCGTCGGATCGCTTTTCCCGCAGGATGCAATGCCTCAGGACGGATTGACGCTTGACGCGCTCTGCGACGCGTATCTTTCGGCGGCGGTGAAACTCGTGCGTTCGTTCTCGCCCGTGCCCGCGCTGTTTGACAGCCTGCTTTATAAGTACGATGCCGCAAATCTCAAGCTCTGCATAAAGGCGCGGATCACCGACGCGCCGCGTCCTGCGCTGTTCCCGTTCGGAACGGTCGGCGCGGACGAGGCATACAGTGCCGCCGAGAAGAATTCGTTTGAGGCTTTTCCCGAGGGAATACGGGCGGGGGCTGAAAAAGCGCTTGCCGACTATGCCTCGACCGGCGAAGCAAGGGCGATAGATCTCGCGCTTGACGCCGGATGCTTTGAAGATACGGCGAAAAGCGCCGCCGCATCGGGTGTGCCTCTGCTTTCGAAGCTTTGCGGGGTCCGCGCCGATTCGGCGAACGTGACGGCATATCTCCGTATTGCGAAAACGGCTCTTTCCGATTCGGCGAAACGCGCGCTGTTTGACCATGCGTTTGTTTCGGGCGGCACGCTCGCGCGCGAAAAATTCGCGTCCGGCGAATTTTCGACCGACGCGCTTGCCGCGTCGCTGTGCGGCACGGAGTTTTCCACACTGCTTCATTCGTCGGATGCGGAGACCGATGCCGTGCGCGAGATCGAAGCATATTTTGACTCAAAGAGCGAAGAGCTTTTGTCTGCGGTTAAATTTGTCGCTTTCGGACCGGAGGTGCTCTGCGCGTTCATCGTCGAGCACGAATCCGATGTCCGCGCATTTATGACGGCGGGCGCTTATCTCAGGCGCGGTGCCGCGCAGAATGAAATACGCGGCGCAGTTCTCGGAAAGCGTCGGTAGAAGGTGGTTTTGAAATGTCAAAAATCGCAATAGTCGGATCGAGAGAGGCGGTTCTCTGCTATCTCTCCGTCGGATTTTCGGTTTATTTTGCCGAGGACGGGGAAAGCGCCGCATCCGGGCTTGACCGCGCGGAGAAGGACGGAGCGGAGATAATCTTCGTATCCCCGGAATACGCGGACGCGCTCTCGGATAAGATCGCCTCATATGCAGGGCGCTTTTCTCCCGCAGTGTCGGTCCTTCCGGGAACGGCGGAGGGAAGCGGCGGCGCAACGCTCGTTATGAGGCGCGCGGTGGAGCGCGCGGTCGGCGCAGATATAGTTTATAAAGAGTGATTCGCACGGCGGCGTTTTTGCCGTGTGCTGCGGATTTTAATGAAAGGAAGCTCCCGTATGAAGGGACGCGGAGGAGATAATGACTGAGGGAAGAATTCAGAAAATATCCGGACCGCTCGTTATTGCGGAGGGAATGCGCGACGCGAATATGTTCGACGTCGTGCGTGTCGGTGAGCAGCAGCTTATAGGAGAGATAATCGAGATCCACGGAGATCGCGCATCGATTCAGGTGTATGAGGAGACCGCGGGACTCGGACGCGGAGACCGCGTTGTCTCCACGGGAGCGCCGCTTTCGGCAGAGCTCGGACCGGGACTTGCAACCACGATATACGACGGTATCCAGCGCCCGCTTGAGCGTATGTATGAGGCGGCGGGTCCGAACATAAAGAAGGGAATAAATCTTCCCGCGCTCGATCGGACGGCGAAGTGGAATTTTGTTGCGACCGCATCGGTCGGAGACAAGGTCGAGGCAGGCGACATTCTCGGATACGTTGACGAGACCGAGGTCATCCGCCATAAGATAATGGTGCCCTACGGCATTGCCGGAACCGTGGAATCCCTTGCCTCCGGCGAATATACCGTGACCGACAAGGTCGGCGCGATCCATACCTCAAACGGATATTTTGACGTTACGCTGATGCAGAAATGGCCCGTGCGAAAGAGCCGCCCGTATTCACGCAAGCTTCCGCCGTCCGAGCCGATGATAACCGGACAGCGTTCGATAGATACGCTTTTCCCGATAGCAATGGGCGGAACGGCGTGCGTGCCGGGACCCTTCGGCTCGGGCAAGACCGTCGTTCAGCACCAGCTTGCAAAATGGTCGAACGTCGATATCGTCGTCTATATCGGCTGCGGCGAGCGCGGCAACGAGATGACAGACGTTCTTAACGAATTCCCCGAGATACGCGACCCGCGCACGGGCGAATCGCTGATGAAGCGTACCGTGCTCATCGCAAATACATCTGATATGCCCGTTGCGGCGCGCGAGGCGTCGATCTACACGGGAATCACGATCGCCGAGTATTACCGCGATATGGGATATTCGGTCGCGGTTATCGCGGATTCCACGTCACGCTGGGCGGAGGCGCTCCGCGAGATGAGCGGACGCCTCGAGGAAATGCCCGGAGACGAAGGATACCCCGCGTATCTTACGTCGCGCCTTGCGCAGTTTTACGAGCGTGCGGGCGCGGTCGAGTGCCTCGGAAAGGACGCGCGCTACGGAGCGCTTTCGGCGATCGGGGCGGTATCTCCTCAAGGCGGCGACATCTCCGAGCCTGTCACACAGGCGACGCTTCGAATAGTCAAGGTGTTCTGGGGACTTGATTCCTCGCTTGCTTACCGCCGTCATTTCCCGGCTATAAATTGGTTGAATTCGTACTCGCTCTACAAGGACCGCCTCGGCGAATGGTATACGAAGAACGTTGATCCGAATTGGAATTCGCTCGTTGCGCAGATGTCAACAATCCTCCAGGAGGAGGCGGGACTAGACGAGATCGTGAAGCTTGTCGGTGTTGACGCACTGTCGCCCACGGACAGACTTACTCTTGAAGTCGCACGGAGCGTGCGCGAGGACTTTCTGCAGCAGAATGCGTTCAGCGATACGGACTCGTATTCGTCGCTGAAAAAACAGTACGCGATACTTTCGCTGATACTTTATTTCCGCGACCGCGCGCTTGACGCGCTCGGAAAGGGAGCGGATATAGAGAAGCTTTCCTCTCTTGCGTGCCGCGAGAAGATCGGACGCGCAAAGGATGCCGATCCCGAGACCTATGAGGCGGTATATGCGTCCGTCAGAAGCGAAATAGATTCGGAATGCGCATCGCTCTGCACTAAGGAGGATAACTGATATGGTCAAGGAATACAGAACTATAGAAGAGGTCGCGGGGCCTCTGATGCTGCTGCGCAAGGTGGACGGCGTAAAGTATGACGAACTCGGAGAGATCGAGCTGCCGGACGGCGAAAAGCGCCGCTGCCGCGTCCTCGAGATCAACGGCTCGAACGTGCTCGTTCAGCTTTTCGAAAGCTCTGCGGGGCTGAATCTCGCAAATTCCAAGGTTCGCTTTTCGGGTCACGGGATCGAACTTCCCGTGTCGAAGGATATGCTCGGACGCGTCTTTTCCGGAATGGGCGAGCCGATCGACGGGGGTCCTTCGGTAATACCGGACAAGTCGCTCGACATAAACGGTACGCCGATCAATCCCGCCGCGCGAAACTATCCCTCCGAATTCATACAGACGGGAATATCGACGATCGACGGACTGAATACGCTTGTCCGCGGACAGAAGCTCCCGATCTTCTCCGGCTCGGGACTTCCTCACGCAAACCTCGCCGCGCAGATCGCGCGTCAGGCAAAGGTCCGCTCCGAGGGAGAGAAAACGAAATTCGCCGTGGTGTTTGCCGCGGTCGGCATAACCTTTGAGGAGGCGGACTTCTTTATCTCCGACTTCAAAAAGACCGGAGCGATAGACAGAACGGTTATGTTCGTCAACCTTGCCTCCGACCCCGCGATCGAGCGTATAAGCGCACCGCGTATGGCGCTTACCGCGGCGGAGTATCTCGCCTTTGAGTGCGATATGCATGTGCTTGTCATAATCACGGACATCACGAATTACGCCGAGGCGCTGCGCGAGGTGTCGGCGGCGCGCAAGGAGGTTCCCGGACGCCGCGGCTACCCCGGATACCTTTACACCGACCTTGCGACAATGTACGAGCGTGCGGGACGCAAGAAGGGCTCCGCGGGATCGATCACGATGATCCCGATCCTTACGATGCCCGAGGACGACAAGACCCACCCGATCCCCGACCTCACGGGATATATAACCGAGGGGCAGATAATCCTTTCTCGCGAGATGTACCGCAAGGGATATCTTCCGCCGGTCGATGTTCTCCCTTCGCTTTCGCGTCTGAAGGACAAGGGAATCGGCGAAGGCAAAACGAGAGAGGATCACGCGAACACGATGAACCAGCTTTTCTCGAGCTACGCGCGCGGACGTGAGGCGAAAGAGCTTATGGTCGTTCTCGGCGAGGCGGCGCTTACACCGACAGACAGACTGTATGCGAAGTTCTCGGATGAATTCGAGAAGCGCTATATCAATCAGGGCTTCTACGAGGATCGCACGATCGAGCAGACGCTTGATCTCGGATGGGAGCTGCTTAAGATACTTCCGCGCTCCGAGATGAAGCGCATCAAGCCCGCAATACTCGATAAATATTGGCCGGAGTCTTAACGCGGCGGAAAGGAGATCCCGATGGCTGCGATAAAAGTTAATCCCACCCGTATGGAGCTGAAGCGGCTCAAGGGTCAGCTTGCAACCGCTCGGCGCGGGCATAAGCTTCTCAAGGATAAGTGCGACGAGCTCATGCGCCGCTTTCTCGATGCGGTCCGTGAGGCAAAGGAGCTTCGTGAGAAGCTTTCCGTGACGCTCGGCGATGTTGACGGACGCTTTTCGATAGCCGCGGCTCAGACCGATCCGCGTATGATGACTGCGGCTCTTATGCTGCCGGCGGGCGGCGGAGAGCTTTCGGTCGGCGAGGAAAATATCATGAGCGTGATCGTGCCGAGGTACGATTTCAGCTATGACAAGGGCAAGAGCGCTTCTCCCTACGGCTTCGCTTTCACAACGTCCGCGCTCGACCTCGCAACGGATGAGCTTACGGACGTGCTTCCGGAGCTTGTGCACCTCGCTCAGCTTGAAAAGACCTCGCTTCTTCTGTGCGATGAGATCGAACGTACCCGCCGCCGCGTAAACGCGCTCGAGTACATCATGATCCCACAGTATGAGGTGCAGATCAAGGAAATATCCATGAAGCTTGACGAAAACGAGAGAGGAAATCTTTCAAGACTCATGAAGGTCAAGGATATGATGGTAAAGGCACAGATCGAGGAAGCGAGAAAACGGGATATGCTCGACACCGACGACGAAGAAGAGTGCGATTACGCACGATAACGATTATAAAATAACGCAAAGCGTCCGTTCTTCCGATATTTAGGAAGGCGGGCGCTTGAGCGCGTAAAGACGCAGACCGCGCGTCGGTACGCATACACGAATTAAAAATAATCCTGAAAGGACAAAACATATGAAAAAGACTATTCTCAGAAAGTACGCGAAGCTTATTGCAAGAGTCGGCGTGAAAATCCGGAAGGGACAGGACGTTGTAATTCAGGCGGAGCTTGATCAGCCGGAATTCGTTGAAATGCTGACGGATGAATGCTACAAGGCGGGTGCCCGCAAGGTCACCGTCGAGTGGTCGCATCAGCCTCTGCAGAAATATCACGTCCGTCACCGTTCACTCAAAACTCTTTCGACTCTCGATGATTGGGAGGTTGCAAAGCTTGAGCATTACGCCGATACCCTGCCGTGCAGGATATATCTCATTTCGGAAGATCCCGACGGCCTCTGCGGCATAAATCAGGAGAAGAACGCAAAGGCGCTGCAGGCGCGCTATAAGGTGATCAAGCCGATCCGCGATAAGATGGAGAACAAGTATCAGTGGTGCATTGCGGCTGTTCCCGGCGTGAAGTGGGCGAAGAAGGTGTTTCCCGGCGAGAGAGCATCCCGTGCGGTCGAGCTTCTTTGGGAAGCGATACTCAAAACCTCCCGCGTTGACGAGGATCCCGAGGAGGCATGGAGAAAGCACAACGAGGATCTTGCGCGCCGCTGCGAGTATCTGAACTCACTCGGAATCGAGAGCCTCGAATACAAGTCGTCGAACGGCACCGACCTTAAGGTCGGCATGATCCCGGACGCACTCTTCTGCGGCGGCGGTGAGTACGCTCTCGAAAGCGGAAATTACTTCAATCCGAACATTCCTTCGGAGGAGGTGTTCACAACGCCGAAGCGCGGAGAAGCGGAGGGAATAGTCTACTCCACGAAGCCGCTTTCGTACCGCGGCGAGCTGATTGAGGATTTCTCGATCAGATTTGAGTGCGGACGTGCCGTAGAAGTGAAGGCAAAGCGCGGCGAAGAGCTTCTGAAGCAGATGATCTCCATGGACGAAGGCGCGGCATACCTCGGCGAATGCGCGCTTGTACCCTACGATTCTCCGATCAGAAATTCGGGAATACTCTTCTACAATACGCTGTTCGACGAGAACGCCGCGTGCCATCTTGCACTCGGTATGGGCTTCTCGAACTGCCTGAAGGATTACGAAAAATATACGCTTGACGAGTGCCGCGCGAAGGGAATCAACGATTCGCAGATTCACGAGGACTTCATGATAGGCTCTGAGGATCTCTCGATCACCGCTCACACCCGCGACGGACGCGATGTTCCGATATTCAGAGACGGAAATTGGGCGTTTTAATAGATAAGGAGCGTAACTCCGACGAAAAAGCGGACT
>URSW01000007.1 GCA_900550625.1 uncultured Eubacteriales bacterium | reverse complement strand
GAGCGGATCGGAAGCATAAGCGAGGAAGCCGGACTCGGCATAAAAGCCGAGATCGACGGACGGATCGTGTATGTCGGAAATTCCAAACTCATGGATAAGGTCGGCGCCGATTGGCGTGATTGCCATCACCCCGGCACGGTAGTCCATATTGCCGACGGAAGCGAGTATATGGGGCATATCGTGATTTCCGACGAGATAAAGCCCGACAGCGCCGAAGCGATAAGCGAACTCAAAAAGCTTCATGTGCGCAAGACGGTCATGCTCACCGGAGACACGGAGAAAACCGCAGCCGCTGTTGCGTCCGCGGTCGGCGTGGATGAGTACCGTGCGGGTCTTCTTCCGGGCGATAAGGTGAGCGAGGTCGAAAAGCTTCTTTCCGAGAAAAAGAGAGGAACGCTCGCGTTTGCCGGAGACGGGATAAACGACGCTCCCGTGCTCATGCGTGCCGATATCGGAATTGCAATGGGCGGTCTCGGAAGCGATGCCGCGCGCGAAGCGGCGGATATCGTTCTGATGAACGATAAGCCGTCCGATATTTCCTATGCGGTGAGAATATCGCGCAAGACAATGTCGATAGTAAGGGAGAACATAGTTTTTGCCCTTGCGGTCAAAGCAATCATTCTTATTCTCAGCGCACTCGGAATAAGCGGAATGTGGGCCGCCGTGTTTGCGGATGTCGGCGTGATGGTTCTTGCAGTGCTCAACGCAGTGCGTATGCTCAGATTCCGCTGAGGATTTCGCCGCGAAGGTCTGCGTGATTCCGATGACGCTATATCCGTTCACCAAAGCCCCGGACAGATCCGCACGGAGAAGCGGCGGACTGTAAACCGCACCGGAGCGTATCCGGCAAACGGAGAGAGATCAATTTCATAAAAACGGCGCACCGACGTACAAAAATGTATGTCGGTGCGCTTTTTGCTTTCGGAATTACGGCGCGTCATCTTCGGCTGAAGTGAAGGCGCGCGATTTACCCGCGAATACCGTCGCGGTTTGACGCGGCGGATACTGCGGCTTGCTTTGATTCCATATATAAGAATGTATTCACGCAGCATTCGGATAACCGCATAAGCTTTACCGATATCCGTATTACAAAGGATCAGGTTTCTTTTCTTTGCGATAACCCCTACGCAGTCGTTTATTCAAAAAAACTGCCGCAATATTTATTTGATCCCGATTTCGAGGACTTTGATTCCTGTTTTGTCGACCCGATAGGTGTAAATTGGTATCAGGTTGTCGGGAAGAACTCCGACTGAAAATAATATCTCCGAAATCATCTCCGGCTGCGGAGAATGGGCAGAATATACCCGACGCCGTGCTTCAAAACGGCTCTCCTTTATTAATAGCATGATTGTACATAAGACAATTTTGACGCAATTTTGAAAAAACATTGACAAATGATGAACGATATGATAAAATACAAACATAAAGACACATAAAACATAAATAACGCGGAGATTGTGTAATGATATATAATTTATCTTATCGACGAAACTGTAATATCGGATTTGCTTTTACATGCTTTTTGTGTCAAAAATTAAAATATATGTATACAGCGCAAAGCTAACCTTTACAGGGCGTTTTTGCGCTGTTTTATTCATAAGGAGGTAATTATGGCAGACCAAATTATCACGGGACAAGTTTTCTTGGCACACTGGTTTTCAAACAGCGAAGCAATAGCCTTCGGGGAATACCTGAAGGAAAGTGCTGTAAAAAACAAAATATGGCTCAACCTCTGCGGCCATTTCAGCAGTCCCGACGTTCAATATAAGTATCCGCCGGACGACTATCTGCAAAAGGGGTATATCCCGTTTGAAATTACCGACTCCGAAAATTCTTCTGAGGCAAACCAAATACTGAGTGACATTCTGTATGACGAAAATTATCACATAGCGGATATGAGCTGTTCAGGGCTTTATGACATTCAGTCTTTTCTTGAGGATATCATAAAGCATGAGGCGGTATCGAAAATTAATGTTTCGATCGATCTGGCTCATGGCTATCCGTATCCGGAAGGTTTTTTCGCAAAATGTGTGATTCATGCGAGTGAGTTCTGTACTGCACTGATGACTCTCCCCAATGCATTTGCAGTGCCCGGAGGAGAATTTACTGTCGTTAAGGATGGTGCTCCGATTGCAATAGATCAATGATAAACACAGCAATGTTCACTGCCGACTCAGAGCCTCGGATCACACACAACACTCTGCCGGAGAACATCTATGTTTTCGATGACGGCTTTCGGAAAATACTGCGCAAAATGAAATCACTTTTAATAGGAGAAGGGCGTGATTAATACGTACTGCCGAAAGGCTGCGCTGACGGCATCTGAATATAAATCTATAAAAAGGAGTTTAATATGAAACGAATAATTTTTGCTCTTCTTCTCGCACTTGCCGTATTGACATCCTGCGCCGATCCCGATTCTGTTGTAAAAACGCCTTCGGATACGTCCGCTCCGCCTGCCAAAGACAGTATTGTCAATTCCGAAAAAAATGAAACTACCGAGCCGTTTGACAGTGAGACTTCAAATAACATTCCTGCGAAGCAGGTCCTTTTTTCCGACAAGGGGATTGAAGTCGAGTTTGTAGGACTTGAAGAAAAGGGGTTTATCGGATTTGCAGGACCCAATCCTCAATTAACTGCCGAATTGAAGGTTACAAACAATACGGATGAGAAGGTAGCTATAACATACTTTATTACAGCGGTTAATGATTTTTCGATGCACGGATACTTCGGAGACGGTACTGATATTCCGGCGGGTGAAAGTATATGTGTGAAGCCTTGGATTTTTCGAAGCGATTTGAACGAACAGCTTGTATCCGTAGTAAACAGCATTGACATTGCTTTCAACGTTTTTGTGGATGCCGATATTATTGTAGATAACGCAAATCTCCGAATCCAAATAAATGACGAGAAAGATCTGGATATAGAAGAAAAGGAAATTTATAATAAAGACGGATTCCGCTTTTTTATCTACCGTTTGGGTGAGTCGGCACCGTTATTCTGCTTTGAAAACAATAATTCCGATTATGCCGATATATTTCCGATTTCTGCCGAGGTGGACGGAAAGACGCTTGACCTTGCCGAAATGTTTTATCCTGGGCACTCCACTATACCTAAGGGGGAAAAGTTGTTCTTGATTTATTTTCTCTTCGTTATGGTCAAGAACAGAATTTCTTTATTAAATATGCAGACTCGGATATAGTAATGTCATTTGAAATTTTATTGGATGACGGTGAGACTGATACCTCTTATATTACAGATCCCATTACGATTAAAATGAAGTAAAAGACATGGAGACGCAGACCTTTCTGCAAGGCGCTCATTCGATTTGATCCGAAAACCCATGTGAATTTGGCTTATAAATGCCAATGAAAATTAAACAACGAAAAAGAAAGGACGAAGCAATGAACACAAACAACAACATTGACGCGCGTTCCCTCATGTTGGATCGGATGATCCGGGATGAAAAAGACAGCTTTCCGCCCTCACGAAACGGCGAAAACGAAATCATTGACTTCATTATGGAAAATGCCGACCTTGCGCTTACAGCCGAGCAGATCGATTATTTGCTTTTCCGTTCTTCCCCGCCTTTTAATCCGGACCGTGAGGATTATTTTGACGTGCTTGACCGTATGATATCCGAAGCAAAGGCTCTCGGTAATAAAGAGCGCGTTAAGTGCATCTATATGAAAATACCGTTTTATCCCGAGGATAAAGACTTCGAACGCAAAACGGAGTTTGTAAAAAGCGGTATCGATTATTTCCTTTCCATCGGATCAAGTCGGGAGGCCGGCGAACTTTATCTTGACCTCGCACATCATGCATATGCCGATATAAAAGAACGGATTGCTTTCTGTGAACAGGCGCTGGGGTATCTCGACAATTCGTCAAAGGAATATGCCGGTGCTCTGGCAGCGAGTAAAATGCTTCATCACATGGAATGTCATGAAAACGAAGCTTGTCTCCATTATTGTGCTTTCGGAGAAGCCGTTTTCCGAAACGGGGAAAGCATTTTTGTATCTCTCATGCATCAGGACTCTGCTTGGCTGGGGAAATCGGATCCGCTGTATTTTTGCCCCACGATTCTGAAAGGAGATGCCGAATATCCCGAATTCGTGAGCTTGCCGTTTGACGTTCATTCTCGGAAAGTCATCATTGATGAATCATTGACTGCCGATGCATCTGCACGTCAGTATGGGGAGTATGAGCTTGTCCGCCATCCGGATGAAAAGGTGATCTGCCGGGCAGACGGGAAGGAATACGTCTGTCATGTATTTTCATACGGAAGATCGAAACGCGACGGCGAACAGGTTATCGGGGACGCGTCGGAAAAGAATTATTTTGCCCCCGGGATAGGACTTGTACGCACGGTTCTTTCGGTAGACGGCAAGGATTGTGTTGAGGAATATGTTTATGAGTTGTGTGATTATACCGTAAAAGGCGGAGACGGCTTGCTGCCGCTTTGCGTCGGGAATAAATGGTGTTACATGCAGCTCGGCTGTCCCGAATCGGCAAACCAGATTATCGAGCGCGAGATCATATCTCAAAGCGGCGATGAGTATTTGCTTTCGGGCTTGGATTACGCCTGCCGTGTGCCGAACGCGGATTCGTAAAATGTTCTTGCAAGCTGTTTTGTTTCATGGTATAATAGACACGGTATAACGTTGATCGGTAATTGAAAGTTTACTTACCGTGTCCGCGAGTTTAGCGCGGCGCGCTAAACTCCAACGTGAGACCGGGGTTTGGTTTTACTGCATAAAATTCCGCGGCTTACACCGCCCCGTGCTACGCACGGCTGCAATATTGACGTCAGGACACGGTATAACGTTAATCGGTATCTGTACGTCAAATTACCGTGTCCGCGAGTTTAGCGCGATGCGCCAAACTCCGACGTGAAACCGGATTTCGGTTTTACTGCATAAAACTTTGCGGTACGCGCCGCCCGCACACAGTGCGTGCGGCTGTATTGACAGCTTTGCAAAAATGCCGCAGACAAGCATTTTTTGCTTTGCGGTATAATAAAAATTCAGTGGGGAACAGATGAAGGAAACATTTTTTTCACCGGCGGATATACTTCTTCCGCCTTATACGCCGGACGATCCCGCGTGGTGCAAATGGAGCGTCATCGCGTGTGATCAGTTTACATCCGAAAAGCAGTATTGGGACAGCGTGGCAAAGATCACGGAGGGAGCGCCCTCGGCGTATTCTCTCATTTTGCCCGAGGCATATCTCGGAAGCGAAGCCGAAGAGGTTCACAAGAAAACGATTGCCGCATCAATGGATACCGTGGGGACTTTTCTGAAAAAGTATGAAAACGTCATGGTCTATGTGGAGCGTACTCTTGAAGGCGCAGGTGTGCGCCGCGGACTTGTCGGCAAGCTCGATCTTGAGAAATACGATTACTCCGCGTCGTCGATTTCTCCCGTCCGTGCGACCGAGGCGACCGTGCTTGAACGCATTCCGCCGCGCTGCCGCATCCGCGCTTCTTCTCCGTTCGAGCTTCCCCATGTTATGGTTTTCGCCGACGATAAGGGAGGGATCATTTCTTCGCTTGCGTCGCGCAAGAATGAGATGAAAAAGCTTTACGATTTCGATCTCATGCTCGGCGGCGGGCATATTGCGGGTTATCTCGTCAGCGGCGAGGTACTTGAATTCGTTGCGGCATCGATCGCAAAGTACGAAAGCTCGTTCGGCGGAACATCCCCTGTCGTGTATGCGGTCGGCGACGGCAACCACTCCCTTGCCGCGGCAAAGGCGCATTGGGAGAATGTCCGTGCATCCGGCTGCCCCGCGGCGAGATACGCACTTTGCGAGATCGTGGACATCTCCGAGCCTTCAATAGAATTCGAACCGATCTACCGCATTGTGAAGAACTGCAATGTTCCCGATTTCCTTTCGGCGCTCGAAGCGCTCTCCGGTGACGGAGAACAGAAGGTGACCGCACTTTACGGCGGATGCGAAAAGGAATTTTCTTTTGCAGCGCCGACTCATGCGCTGACAGTCGGGACTCTTCAGAACTTCATCGATTCCTATATAGAAGCGCACCCCGGTGCGGAGTGCGACTATATTCACGGGACGGACTCACTGCGCGTACTCTCCGCGGAGAAGGACTGCATCGGATTTATATTCGACGGAATGTCGAAGGATGAGCTTTTCCCGTATGTTACGGAGCATGGAGTCCTTCCGCGAAAGACCTTCTCGATGGGCGACGCACATTCAAAGAGATACTATACCGAAGTGCGCGGCATCGTGTGACGGTCGGCGCAAACTTAACTGAATGCGGAGCAATACCGCAAAAACGGGAAGCCCTCGGCTTCCCGTTTTTTATGTGTTGACCGCGTCCTGCACGCAATCCGGAACGCTCCGGAAGCGTCGTCGGATCAGCTTTGACGGCGGAGATGTTCGTTCGGCATCGCCGAAGAGCATGTGACCGGCTATCTTGCTATCGCGTTTGCGATGTCACGCGCGAGCAGCGCGTGTATTCCTTTTTCTTCTGCGGCTCGCTCTCCCGCTTTTCCGTGCAGATACGCTCCGTATGCTGCGGCGTGAAGCGGATCTGCCCCTGATGCGGTGAGCGCGGCAATAACTCCCGTCAGCACATCGCCGGAACCGCCTTTCGCCATTGCGGATGTCCCGCTTGTGTTCACAAATGTCGTTTTGCCGTCGGAAATTACGCTGCGCGCATCCTTGAGAAGACATATAACTCCGTGTGCTTCGGCGTAATTCTGCGCACTCTCGCAAAGGTTTTTCTTGATTCTGTCAATGGCGATCCCGGTCAGACGCGCCATCTCGCCGAGATGAGGCGTGACAGTCACCGGAACATTTGAAGGATAGCAAAGTCCGAGCGATGCCGTGATGTTCAGCGCGTCCGCGTCGCATATGATCGGGACACGCGCGTTTTCGAAAATATATTTTACAATACGTTTCGCCGTATCGCCTTGACCGAGCCCCGGACCTACGACGACGCACGACGCTTTTTTGAGAGCGCTTTTAAGCGTTTCTTCGGGACCGCCTGCGCCGTACAGCGACAGCACCGCCTCGGGCAGGAGCGTCTGAAGGATTATCCGGTTTTCTTCGGGTGAGAGAATGTCACACAGCCCCGCGCCGCTGCGGTACGCCGCAAGAGCGGACAGATACGCCGCTCCCGCCATTCCGACGCTTCCGCCCGCGATAAGAACTCTGCCGAAGCTTCCCTTGTTCGAGTACGCGGCGCGTGCGCGAATCGGCGCAAGATCGCCGTCGCCGAGCGCATATATCGCATCTTTTGCTTCACCGGACGGGATTCCGATATCACATACGGTTATTCGCCCCGCGTATTCGCACCCGGGGTAAAATACATGACCTCGTTTCATGTTCGATATCGCGGCGGTCTCATCGGCTCTGACCGCGCATCCCATCACGGCTCCCGTGTCCGCCGAAATTCCCGACGGAATGTCTACGGCGAAAACGCTTTTTCCGCTGCGGTTCATGCTGTCGATAATCTCGGCGTATTCTCCGTCGATATTCCGCGACAGTCCGATCCCGAAGAGAGCGTCAATGATCAGTGTCGAATCGGAAAAATCCGACCGCGGCGATATCTTTATTCCGCTTTCGATCAGCTCGCCGAGACGAAATGCAGCCTCGGGAGAGCATCTCTCCTTATTTCCCGAAAAGACGACATCCACGCTTATTCCGCGCCGTGCAAGCATCAGCGCGATCGCCATGCCGTCGCCGCCGTTGTTTCCCGTACCGCATACCGCAGTGACGTGACCGAGGTCGAATCTTCCGTCGGAGATCATGGAGACACAGGCTTCGGCGGCGCGCTCCATAAGCTCACGCGACGGAATCCCGAGCGCGTTTATCGTATAATTGTCACACGCCTTCATTCCGGACGAATCAAGTATTTTTATCATTTTTTCCACATCCTTTCGGATAAAATCCGATGTGCTGCTTTATCGGAAAAAATCGGTAATCTCCCGGTAAAGCTTTTCTTCTGCTTCGGCGAGTCTGCCGAAATCCATTGCGCGCTTGTAGATTTCCTCAAGCTCAAAATGATATGTGCCCGCTTCGGACAGCGCATCCGCCGCACCCGATGCGAGAGACAGCGCGCATTTTTCGGTGAAACGCCGCTTGTTTCTCGAATCTTTGAGCCTGTCGGGGAGAAGAAAACGAGATATGTTTATGTTTCTCGACGCTTTGGGCGGTCTTTCGGGGAAAGAGCCGATGTATATGTCCGCGCAGTCTATGTGCAGAGCCGAGATTTTATCGGTATCAACGCTGTCGCGGAATACCGTGTGAGATCGCTTTCCTGCCGAAAGCGCTTCGGCAAGCGCCGACATGACCTCTCCGTGCGCGTCCTCACGACCGCTTACGCTCCATAAGGTATGGTTTGCCGGAAATCCGAGAGACACCGCACCCTTCATTGTGAAAGCCTCGCGTGTTCTGAATCTTCTGCGGTAATCCGCACTTTCCGGAAGAGCGGCGACGCACCTTCGCACGAATGCGGCAAGCTTTTTTCGGTCGATCGCTCTTGCGGTGACCGAGCGAAGATCACGGCGCATGACCGAAAGCGCGGCGAGAAAACGGTAAGAGCGCTCGAAGCATCCGCTTTTTTTCTTCGCAAGCGAAATTATTCTGCCGCGCTCCGACTCGAGAATGCCTTTGTCCCAGAACGAACCGAAGTCGAGAACGGCGGAAACTGCGCCGGGGTATTTCGCATCATAGGCATGCGGACTTGTTCCGTCGATCACCGCGATACGCTTTCCGCCTCCGCTCAGCACTACGGCATCGAGCGAAGAGGGATCGGAGCCGCACAGAAAATACTCGGCACCCGCCCCTGCATCGGCGGCACGCCCGGCGAGAATGCGCATGAAAGTGCTTTTTCCCGTTCCGGGACCGCCCTTTATTATGTACAGGCGGTCGAGCGACGATTCTTCGTAAAAGTCTCCGAAAAGATTGACAAACCCGACTCCGGAATTCGCTCCGGCAAAATATGTTTTTTCTCCGAAAGGGGATTCTATGTATTTGTATAAGCCGATCATAACGCACCAAGCCTTTCAAACTTAATTACCCTTATAGTATGCGAAAGGCTGCGTTTGTGTTACGACGTCTTGCTTCCCGATCCGTACCGCGTTTTTTACTTTCGGCACGGTGGGACATATTCCGAATTGTCAGGCGAGTCCGAGCATTTTCGAAAAGTCCGCCATCGCTTCGGATATCTTGATCTGCTGAGGACATACCGCCTCGCAGCTGCGGCATCCGATGCAGGCATTGGGGCGGCGGTCGGGGTCGAGCGCGTCAACCGCCATCGGTGCTATAAATCCTCCGCCCGTAAAGGAGTGCTCGTTGTAAAGCTCGAGAAGACGCGGAATATCGAGATGCTTGGGACAGTGGGATGTGCAGTAGCGGCAGGCGGTGCAGGGAAGCACGCCCTTTCTCACCATCTCATCCGCCATTTCCGTGATAAACTTCATCTCGCTTTCACTCAGCGCTTTGTCCTCGCTGAATATCCGTATGTTGTCCTTGAGCTGATCGAGATTCGACATTCCCGAGAGGGAGACGGTAACTCCGGGGACTGACTGAAGGAAGCGGAACGCCCAGCCTACCACGCTTTCGTCGGGACGCATTTCCTTGAGCTTCGCGGTGTTTTCCTCGGATAGGGAGGCGAGCATACCGCCGCGAAGTCCTTCCATTACCCAGATCGGAATGTTCCGTTCGTTCATAAGCTCGACCTTGGCTTTTGCGTTCTGGAAATTCCAATCAAGGTAATTGAGCTGTATCTGACAGAATTCCATGTGCTCGCCGTATGCGTCGAGAAAGCGTTTTGCGATATCGTATGAGCCGTGAACCGAGAATCCGAGATGGCGTATTCTTCCGTTTTCCTTCTGATTGAGCAGGTATTCGAGAATGCCGTACTTTGGATCGAGATAGGGGTCTACGTTTCTTTCGTACACATTGTGGAAAAGATAGAAGTCAAAATAGTCCGTGCGGCATTTTTTGAGCTGCTCTTCGAATATCTCTTCGACCTTGTTCATGTTCGAGAGATCGTATCCGGGAAACTTCGTTGTGAGATAGTAGCTTTCTCTCGGATAAGCGCTGAGTAGCTTTCCGCATACCTCTTCGGATTTTCCGTTGTGGTAGCCGTATGCAGTGTCAAAGTAGTTTACGCCGTGCTCCATCGCATATGAGAACATTTCACGACAGGCTTCCTCGTCCACCGTGCCGTCCGGCAGTGTGGGCAGACGCATCGTGCCTACTCCGAGAGATGGGAGAAGCAGATTCTTGAAATTCTTATAAATCATTTTGAATCCTCCTTTTGGCGCTGTTTAATTCCTTTATTTTATCTTTCAGCGCGCAGAGCGCATCATCGACATTTTCGATTTCGGCGACGGTCTGCTCCATCGGGCAGATACCGTCACCGGTACGGTTGCGGATCGAATCGATGAGATTTTCGTATTCGAGAGGGATGCCGGACTTTTTAAGCCATTTTTCGGCACTTCGGCTTACCGTGATACCGTAGCAGCTCTTGACACCGCCGAGCGTCATTATCATGGCGGCGGCTTTGCCGACGATCTTGTCGACTACAAAGGCATCTTTTAAAATACCGCTTTCGTAAAGCTTCATCATCGGCCCGATCCCGCGTCCGTATTCGGTGCGGACAATTACGCCGCCTTTTATTACCACGCAGGCTGCGGTGTCCTCCGATATGAGATTGAGTGCAGAGAGAAGCGCGTTCTTTCTTCCGCGGTCGCGGACGGCAAAACGGCGAAGAGCGACTGCTGCGGGCGGAATGAGAAGAAGCTGAACGGTGATTCCGGGAAGTCCGGTGACAAATGCACCCCATGCGGTAAGCGCGCGCAGCTGTCCGCTTATCGAAAGCAGGATCCGGAACACGAGCGCGTAAACTGTTCTGCCGCAGATCATTGCGGCGATCATTGCGGGGTACACGCCGAAGCGAATCTTGCCGAGCTTTGTCCTCGAATAGAGGAATCCGCTTACCGCGCCGTATGTCATCAGCTCAAACGACATTATTACCATCATGGGATATACGGCGGGCATGCCCGTCAGCAGACTGCTCAGTATCGGAAGTATGAAACCGCATGCGGCGCCGAGCGCACCGCCGCAGACAAGACCGCAGATGAACACCGGTATGTGCATCGGAAGAAGCACGGTTCCGGCGATTCCGAGCCCGTGGGAGACGGCAAACGGAAGAACTATGCCGAGTGCGACGAGGACTCCGGCGAAGGCGAGTTTTTCGTATTTGGGATTCATTGAAAATACCTTTCCGTGAATTCGATCGGATTGACAAAAGGCCGGCGGTAGGTTATAATATCTTCGAGGCTGTTTATCGGAACGATAAACATCACGGGGCTTACGCCCCTTCCGTGCTTCGCACGGACTCGATATTGACGTCAGGACACGGTATAACATTAATCTGTAATTGTACGTTAACTTACCGTGTCCGCGAGTTTGACGCAGCGCGCCAAACTCCAACGTTAGCCTGTGATCGAACACGGTATAACATTAATCTGTAATTGTGCGTCAGCTTACCGTTTCCGCTGTTGGCAGTCGCAGCTTTTTCTGCGTAAAACGGTGATTTGATGCCGTTTGCCGTGCCGTGCGCGGCTGTGTTTACACGGACTATTCGAATTTACCGCCTGCGGCGGCAAGTACGGCTCAAGCAGAAAACAGAGCTTACACTGTATAACGACGTACACCGCAAATGAAAGGAGAGAATTCGGGATGACAGATATTCACTGTCACATTCTGCCGGGATTTGACGACGGATCGCCGTCGGTCGGTGAGTCGGTACGCATGGCGGAGATGGCATACGCTTCCGGTATCCGAAGGACGGTTGCCACTCCGCATTTCAGTGTGCTGAACGGCGATATCCGCCGTGCATCCGAGGAGATCGGCAGGCTGTTTGCTTCTCTTACGGAGGCTGTGGACGGTGCCGGGATATCTTTAAAGCTTTATCTCGGCGCGGAGGTGCTCTGCACGCCCGAAATTCCCCGGCTCCTTTCAAAGGGGCTGATTCCGACCGTTGCGGGAACGGATTACGTCCTGACGGAGTTCTTTTTCGACGCTCCGACCGAATATATGGATAATATGCTTGACGAGATACGCTCGATAGGATTTATTCCGATCATCGCGCATCCGGAGCGTTACGGAGCAGTACAGGAGGATACGACGGTGCTTGCAGGGTGGTTCGGCAAGGGCTATATTATACAGATGAACAAGGGCAGCATGCTCGGCGCTTTCGGAAGGCACGTCAGAGCGGCGGCGCTCCGCATCGCGGAAGCGGGACTTGTTCACGTTATTGCGAGCGACGCACACGGAAGCGAGCGGCGCACGCCTCATATGGCGGAGATATACGGATTTATCTCCGAAAATTTCAGTGAGGAATATGCCGAGCTGCTGCTTGACAGAAATCCCGGCAGGATCGTGAGAAATCTTCCGGTCGTGCCTGCCGACTGACGAACGGTCTGTCCCCGGAGCGTGTCCGCGCTTTCGGGGATTTTTCGGTCATGGCTGCCGCATCTTCGGCTTACGCGCCATTCAAGCGGTCAGCGCGACGCGCATTTTTTGCACAGTCGGCTTTTTCCGCTTTCCTTTACGGTGCCGGATTTTACGTTTTCGGATTTTGCGAGAGACGGACAGCTTTTTGACGAATGATAAACGCTTCCTCCCGGTGTCCAATACACGGTCTGCGATTCATCGGGGATCGTTTCGGTTATGTTCGCACTGCCTCCGCTTTCCGTACTCCCGGTGCTTTCGGCGTTGCCGGACGGCAGTTTCGTTTCTTCGGCATTATCTTCGCTTTTTCCGCAGCAAAAGCGGCAGGCGAAATTTTTTCCGCTTTGCGCCGCCGTGCCCGACATGATATCCGAGCTTCTGCGCAGCTGTGCGCAGTCCGGGTCGCGGTGGTAAACCGATCCGGATTTCACCCAATATACGGTTGCGTCGTCGTCGATGCCGGACGGCAGAATCTGCGTATTCTCAGAGGATGAAAGCTCCGCTTCCTCCGTGAGCTTTTCGCGGAACATGCTGACGAGTCCGGAATCCGACGAGGCGGGACTTTCGGAGACGGTGCACGAAAATAAAGCTGCCGCGGCCAATGCCGCAAGCAGGAAAATCAGCTTTGCTTTGCGCAAATTCGCGTCACCTCCGCCGTGAAAATCGATGTGCTTCGACCACATTTATTTTACCACATCGGCATCGTGATTTCAAGAATTAAAATTATACCGCACGCCCATTTCACCGCCTTTGGCCGCACATGAAATTTTTTTGCTGCGGACAACGAAAAAAATACGGGGATTTTTTCAAAAAACAGTTGACAAAACAGGTAGAACGGTGTATTATTATCATGGTTAGCGTAAGCTAACCAAAAATGATGCGGTTCGGTTAGCAGAAGCTAACCCAAGCCGAAACACCGAATGACGCAAAATTACGCACCGCTTACGGATACCCTGAAAAAACGGTACGCAGCGCCTGCACGGAACGGAGTATTAATTATCCGGCGCTCGGAACGGGTGTCGGGAACGGAGGAGGAAACCAATGGCAGTTGCCGAGTTTCAGGGAGTGAGCCGCGTTTACACAAGCGGCGATCACGAACTCAGAGCACTTGACAAAGTTGACATGAAGTTGGAAAACGGTAAGTTTGTCGTAATTCTCGGACCGTCGGGAGCGGGAAAAAGCACGCTTCTCAATCTGCTCGGCGGACTTGACAGCCCGACTGAAGGGAAAATTATAGTTGACGGTCGGGATATATCCACGCTGACGGACGATGAGCTTGCCGAATACCGCGCCGAAAAGGTCGGATTCGTATTTCAGTTTTACAATCTGATCCCGACGCTCACCGTGCATGAAAATGTAAAGCTCGTTGACGAGATCGTAAAGAACTCGCTTTCCTCGACCAAGATGCTCGAAGAGGTCGGACTTTCCGACCATCTGAAGAATTTCCCGGCGGAGCTTTCGGGCGGCGAACAGCAGAGAGTGTCGATTGCGAGAGCGCTTGCAAAGAATCCGAAGATACTTCTTTGCGACGAGCCTACCGGAGCGCTTGACTCGGAGACGGGCGTCATTGTACTCAAGCTTCTTCTCCGCATGGCGCGCGAATACGGAAAGACGATAGTCATCGTCACTCATAACCAGAATATCGCAAAGATGGCGGACGTGGTCATCCGCGTCAAAAACGGCAGAATAGTATCTCAGGAAGAACAGACGAATCCGCTTCCCGCAGATGAAATCGAATGGTAAAGGAGATTTCATATGCTGCTTCGTAAATTGTGGCGCACCATGGGTACATACAAGGCTCAGTTTATTTCCATGATAATCATGATCGCCTTGGGAATAGGGATATTTATCGGATTCAACATAGAATGGTACAGCCTCGAAAAAAATTCCGACAGCTTTCTTCGGGAGACGAACTTTGCAGATTATAGAATCGTTTCCGAAAGCGGATTTTCGGCGGATGATGTGCAGAACGTGCTTTCCGTCGACGGCGTGAAAGCATCATCGCGCTTTATTTCGGTGAATGCCGACGTCAAGGAGAGGGACGGCGATTCGGTCGCGCTGACCGTTACCGAAAATCCGGATGTTTCATCGTTTATTACGGTTGACGGCGACGGATACGACCCGGACAGTACGGACAGGATCTGGATTTCGAAGAAATACGCAGATGCAAACGGCATTGCCGTCGGCGATACACTCACGTTCGTTTACAGAAACGCGGAGATCACCGGAAAGGTCCGCGGACTTATAAGAGCCGGTGAATACCTCATATGCGTGCGGGACGAAACGCAGCTTATGCCCGATCCCGATACATACGGCTTTGCGTATATCTCTCCCGCGATGATGAAGGATGCCCTCGGATTCGAATTCTATCCGCAGATAAATGTCATTTCGGATACGGAAAAGAAGGATTTCTGCGAGAGAATCGACAGCGCATTCGGAAAGACGATGCTCATTCTTTCGAAGGATGAGAACATATCTTATTCCGGCGCATCGGGTGAGGCTGAGGAAGGAAAGACCATGAGCACGGTCCTTCCGGTGATGTTCCTTCTTATTGCGGTTCTCACGATGGTGACTACGATGCACCGCCTCGCCGCTAAAGAAAAAACACAGATCGGAACGCTGAAAGCGCTCGGCTTCAAGAATCGGCGTATTCTTGCTCACTACACGTCGTATGCCCTGATGATCGGGCTTATCGGCTCCGCACTCGGAATCGCGCTCGGCTTCGGCGTAGCGTATTTCATTATGAATCCGAGCGGCTCGATGGGCACATATCTCGATATGCCGTCGTGGAAGCTTTCGCTTCCGTGGTTCTGCTGGATCGTCCTTGTCGGCATAATCGCGCTGCTTACGGTGATCGGATTCCTTTCCGTGCGAAAGATGCTTGCCGGATGCGCGGCGGACTCGCTTCGCCCGTATACCCCTAAAAAGGTAAAACCGCTGCGGATCGAGAAAACGGCGTTTTTCCACCGCCTCGGTTTCGGCATCCGCTGGAACCTGCGCGACATCATGCGTCATAAATCGAGAACTCTCATGACTCTCATAGGCATTGTCGGATGCATGATAATCGCCGTCGGATCGGTCGGTATGCGCGACACGATGAACGAATTTCTCGATGTTTATTATGACGGCGCGACAAACTACGCTTCCCGCATCTACCTGAGCGAGGACGCGACGGACGAAGAGCGCAGCGCTCTTTGCGAGAAGTACGGCGGAGATACGAGCGCGTCGGTCAGCGTACAGCTTGAAGAAAAGGCGCTGTCTCTTGATATTTACAAAATAACTCACGATACGGTCCGTTTCCCTTCGGCGAAGAAAGGATACACCTCACTTGAAAACGACGGCGCTTACATATGTATGCGTATTGCGGATGAATTTGATCTTGCCGCGGGCGATACCTTTACCGTAAGCCCTTACGGCTCGGACGAAAAATATTCGATGAAGGTCAACGGCATAATCCAATCGGTATCCGAAAGTATCGTGATCACCGATGAGTACGCCGAGAGCCTCGGAATCCCCCGCACGGTGGATTCGGTTTATACCCCGGTGCAGAAAGCGGAGATTCCGTCCGACGGCGCAATAAAGAGCGTGCAGTCAAAGCAGGCTATTATCGATTCGTTTGATACGTTTACCGAGATCATGGATCTCATGATATTCGTTCTTATCTTTGCGGCGGTCATACTCTGCACGGTCGTGCTTTACAATCTCGGCGTGATGAGCTACGCCGAGCGCTACCGAGAGATGGCTACGCTGAAGGTCGTCGGCTTCAAGGATAAAAAGATAGCGAAGCTTCTCATAAGCCAGAATCTGTGGATCACTTTTGTCGGAGTGCTGATCGGCTTGCCGGGCGGCTACCTTACCCTCAGCGTTCTGATGAAGCTTCTTGCTTCCGAATACGAAATGCGCACGGTCATCGGACCGCTGACGTACGCCGTAAGTATAATTCTTACATTCGGCGTGTCGCTTGCGGTCAGCGTGATGATCGCGGCAAAGAATAAAAAGATCGATATGGTCGAAGCCCTCAAGGGCGCCGAATAACGCAAGCCGTAAAGGATGAAAATGAAATGACAAAGATAACAATGAAAATAGACGGAATGATGTGCGGAATGTGCGAAGCACATGTAAATGAAGCGATACGGGGCGCGTTTCGGGTGAGGAAGGTGACATCCTCGCACACCAAGGGCGAGTGTACCGTTATTTCCGAAAACGATATTTCCGATGAAGAGCTGAAGGACGCCGTCGGAAAAACGGGGTATACCGTGCTGCAGATCAGCCGCGAGCCGTATGAGAAAAAAGGATTTCTCGGGATTTTCGGAAAATAAGATTTTCGTACGATCCCACGAAAATGTAAACCGTTCTTCGGAACGGTTTACATAAAACGCATCGGTTAGCATATGCTAACCTATATAACGCAATAAAATCCCGAAACGGGTAAAAATAAAAACAGAAAGCGAAAGAAAGGTGAAAAGAGAATATGAGCGTGGTAATTATAGGCGGAAATGAATGTATGGTAAGAGAATATAAGGATCTGTGCACAAGCTACAAGTGCCGTGCAAAGGTTTTTCCGAAAATGCAGGGAAGCCTGAAAAACAAGATCGGAAATCCCGATCTGCTTGTGCTTTTTACAAATACGATGTCGCATAAAATGCTCCATTGCGCACTGAGCGAAACAAAGGGCGGTGAAACCGTTATCGCGCGTTCTCATTCAAGCTCGATATCCGCGCTCAGAAACATTCTCGACGAGCATGCTTCGTGAGGCTGAGCCATGTCTGACGAACTTATCGTGCGCCACTGCGCACCGACTCTTGCGGGACTGAAAACGGGAAATCTGTTTGTGGTTAAGGTCGGCTGCGACGAAGCGTTTCGCCGCAGACTCCGCGAGCTTAACCGAACGCTCGCTTCAAAGGGGCTTCGCGTTATTCCCATAAAACGCACGGAAAGTAAAGCATGGGTGTATGTTTACCGCCCGTCGCGCCTGAAACGCGATCTTGACAATTCTCTTGCAAGGGAGATTCTCAGAAAAAGCGGATACGGATGTTCCGCTCCCGGACGGTGCATCGCTTCGCTGATATCGAGAATGCGGAGCGGAGAAAGCTTTCCGCATGAGATCGGGCTGTTCCTCGGATACCCTCCCGAGGATGTGCGCGGCTTCATCGAAAAGGGCGCGTCCGGATGCAAGTGCAGCGGATGCTGGAAGGTGTACGGGAATACGCAGCAGGCGATGACCACCTTCGGAAGGTACCGGAAGTGCGCCGCACTGTATCTTGAGCAGTGGAAAAAAGGAAAGTCTGTTGAACAGCTCACAGTAGCTGTTTGAAGAAATACAAAAAAGGAAGGTTTGATTATTATGAGTAAGGCAGCGGTTATATACTGGAGCGGCACCGGCAATACGGAGGCCATGGCCAACGCAGTCGTTGAAGGTGCAAAGGCAAAGGGCGCGGAGGTCTCGCTGTTTACGGCGGATGAATTCGACGCATCGATGCTCGACGCGCTTGATGCAGTGGCGTTCGGCTGCCCCGCAATGGGTGCCGAGGTCCTCGAGGAGGACGAGTTCGAGCCGATGTTCGCTTCGTGCGAAGGTAAGCTCGGCGGCAAGCGCATAGCACTGTTCGGTTCCTACGGCTGGGGAGACGGCGAGTGGATGAGAAGCTGGGAGGAGCGCTGCACCGGAGACGGAGCGGTCTTTGCGTGCGACAGCGTGATCTGCAATGAGGCACCGGATGACGACGCACTCGCATCCTGCCGTGCGCTCGGCGAGAGCATCGCGGAATAAAGGGGTCTGACGCTTCGCCGAAAAGTGCGCACTTTCAAAAACAGCGCGGCAGAATAACGTTTTTCGGATACCGAAAAGCCGCCGACGGAATTTTCCGTCGGCGGCTTTTGTCTGCTTCGATTTGTTATTTCTGATTGAGCGGATCGCCCGCGCTGCCGCCGGAATCCTGATTGACCGACGGAACGGTGAAGGAAACGCCGTTGTCCCTGCAGAGCTTCTTCATGTTGCAGACGAATAATTCCATATACATTCCGGGGAGAAGATCATCTTCATTGGAACCGCCGTCCGGATAGTAGTACTCGTAATCAAATATACACCAATCGTTTTCGATCTTGTTTACGATATCTTCAAGAGTTATGCCTACCTCGTTGAATTCTTCGAGAGTGTGAGTGTCGAGCCACTCGGGAGTGTATATCTCTCCGTTTTTGAAGATCGCATAAGGCGACACAAATACTTCATTTATTTTATTTTGGTCATTTGAATAGAGTGCGTCTGCCATTTCCTGCGTGTATCCTGAACCACCCCCGATTGGGAATTTCTCTTTTGGAATATTGAAATATCTTATTAGCTCAGGTAAGAAATCAAATATTTCCGCATTTGCCGAGGACAGAGTTTCCGAATATCCGTGTTCCGTAATGAGCCATTGATTGAAGTCATCCGATGTGAAAATACCTTCAAAATCATTTATGTCAACGGAGCCGTACTCATCATTGTATTTTAATCTGTACCAGTCCGGAACAGCTCCGCCGACACCTCCAGCTGTATTACTTTCGGCGGCGGTCTCGGGAGCTTTTTCCGTTATCTGCGCGGAATTACTGCCAACCTCGGCAGCTGTAGTCTTTCCGATATCGACGTCAACGGAAGTATCTGCCGTATTGCTTTCCTTATCCGGAGCAGCGGGAACATTTGTCGAATTGCATCCCGCTAAAATCCCGATCATGAGCAGCACAGTCAGCGCATATATTATTTTTTTCATCTGAGATACTCCTTTACGGCTTTATTCGACCGCGCCCGCAAGGGCGCGGTCTTGACTTAATTGGTCGACGGAACGGTGTAAGGAACGCCGTTGTCGTCGCAGAGCTTCATCATTTTGAGGCCGAATTTTCCCATATCGGTTAACTTTACAAACTCAAATCTTTCGGTATCATTCATATCTATATACCAATCGGTTTCAATTTTCTTCGCAATGTCTTCCAGGGTGATTCCGACAGCGTTGATTTCTTCGAGAGTGTGAGTGTCGAGCCATTCGGGAGAGTATATCTCGCCGTTTTTGTATATTGCATGCGGTGAGACAAAAGCTTCATTGATTTTACTTCTATCTTTTGAATAAAGTGCGTCAACCCGCTCCTGAGTGAGAAACTTGTCAACTGGAAATTTTTCTTTTGGAATGTTGAAATATTCTATTATCCCAAGTAAAATATCGGATTTGTCGGCGCCGACCGAATTGAGAGTCTCTGAAAATCCTCTCTCCGTAATGAGCCATTGCTTGATTTCTCCGGGTGCAAGGACTCCGTTATCTTCGAGTTCAAACGGAATCGTACCGTATTCAAAGCAATACTTTGCCCTGTAACAGTTAAATACTCCGCCTATACCGCTTGCGGTATTACTTTCGGCGGCGGTCTCGGGAGCTTTTTCCGTTATCTGCGCGGAGTTACTGCCAACCTCGGCAGCGGCGGTCTTTCCGATGTCGGTGGCAACGGAAGTATCTGCCGTATTGCTATCCGTTTCCGGAACCGTCGGCACATCTGTTGAATTGCATCCCGCTAAAATACCGATCACGAGCAGCACAGTCAGTACATATATTACTTTTTTCATCTGAGATACTCCTTTATATCATATATTTCGATTTGTTGAGTGCGGTTACTGTTATGGTGCGGTAGAGGTTTCGCCGGCAAAAGGTACATTCGGATAAAATCTCTGAGGATTAATGCAGTTGATTTGGCTTTCGTAAATGGTATTGGAGCCGGGAGGACTTTTGAAAACCGCGTGATGGAGGTGATCTCCGCTTGAATTTCCGGTGCTTCCTACATACCCTATGAATTTTTTTGGGAGTACACGTTGACCGACCTCTAACGGAGATTTTTCGATCATGTGTGCAAAGGTAAGTATTACCTTTTTACCCGTGCCTTTCACGCATTTGTCGGTTTCGATTACGACATAGTTTCCGCTTTCTGGGTTATGTTGCGAATAAATTACGGTTCCCGATGTCGGCGAGAAGATCGGCGTTCCTCTGATAAAAGAAGTTTTTCCGGTTATGTCGATAGCATAGTGCCAATCATTCAATGTTTCCCTGTACATTTTATATCCGGAGCCGAGGGTAATATAGCTGTTTTCATTGGCATTGGTAAACATGTATCTGAAGTAAAAGTTTGCTTCGTCAACAGGTTCCAGATACCATTTCTGATTGTCGCCTGTCGACCTTGACTCAAGCTTCAGCTTTGCGTTGTTTGCTGATTGTATTGGATTGACAATCGTATGTGGGGATAAGCGGTATCTTTTCGGTCACAGCTTTATTTTCAGACCGTACCAACAAATCTGCATCGGTTTCACCTTCCTCCTACTGTTGTCTTCGATACAATATTACCATAGAAAACGTTGACAATGTAATTTTACATATTGTCGTACAGTTTTACAAAAATCGCCGGGGTCGGTTTGCTTTGCGGTAAATCGGACTTTTCAGACGGCGGCAGAGTCTGCTGCGTTTTGCTCCGGGGCGGTAGCGGCGCGCTGCCTGCCGTGGGAATTGATGCCTTTTTCGTGATCTCGTGATCTCCTTTCACCTATATAGACGTAATTTTTTGCCGAAGGTTGCACGCAAAACAAAAATTTTATAAAAATTTTCTATCTTTTTAAAACGGTCTTTGCTATAATACGTAAGGCGATTGTAAAGAAAAGTTAAGATTTTGTAAGCTGTAATGCTTTTTGGAGGTAGGAAGATGAAACACAAGAAACAGAAAAAAACGAAAAAAGCAGGGCGCATTTTGCTGGCTGTGTTTGCAGTGTTGATCGGAACGCTTGGCGTGCTGCTGTTTACGTCCGAGCGCTGGATGCGGAAAACATGGCCGAATCTGAGCATGGAAGAGCTTGTTTACCAGTTAAAGGCCCCGATTGCCGGACCCAGCCATGATCTTCTGATGAGTTATATCTGCTCAAGTGCGCTGATCGCAGCGGCAGCACTCATCCTTCTGATTCTGGTCAGCATTTTTCTTCGGGAAAAACGCAAAGCCCATGTGGCGTTCGGGATGATCTGTATCGCGGCAG
>URSW01000006.1 GCA_900550625.1 uncultured Eubacteriales bacterium | reverse complement strand
CCGACACGCTCCGTGCCCGTCGGACCGTTTCCGATCCCGTGCGCCGTCGCGCCCGTCTTCCCCCGACGGGAGGCGCTTTGCACGCGGTCGGCGGCGGTTCTTCCCGCCGCAGAATGATTAATTGTTCCGTTGTCTGCCATACGGCGCGAGGGTGATACCCCGGCGGCGTATGATCTTCCCGGATGAGATACCGGGAATGTGCCTGTGTTTTCGGACGGTCTTGCTCCTGCGGCACCGTTTGCCGTATGCGCCGCGCCTGCCGTCCGCCCCGCGCGTCCGATCGCGCCGGAAAGTGCGCCGTTTTTCGTAAAACAGCTGTTGTCTGCCGATCTTGCACCGAATGCGGAAGCTTTGCCCGCTTCGGAATCCTGCGTGAGCCTCGGCACGGAAGAGAAGGCACTGTCCTCCCTCTCGAGCGAAAGCAGTTCCTCTTCCGCCTCACGCATACGGGATACGCCGCCCGCCCGGCATGAGCCCTTGCCCGAAAGCTTTCCCCGGATACCGCCGGGGATAATAGATCGGGGTTTCTTTCTGTTCTTATCCATAAATGATAATCGCCGCCCGTTCCCAACGGAACGGACATCCTTTCTGTGATCCGCTCTGCTTTGTCCGAAGAAGTCTTTCATGCTGTCTCAGAGCTGTATTATGCGCGCGGCGGGGGAGATGCTTTGCCGCGTGCTTTTGGGGAAATCACGATCCGGAGTCTGATCGATCATATGCGCAAAAGCGCAGAAATATTTGCCTCTCATAAGCAAATTCAAATTTATTGTATCATACAATTGTTAAAAAATCAAGCAGAAATTTTTCGACCGGCAGAGGATGGATTTTTTGTAAATCGGTGATGCCGCGCGGAAATCGATGATCTGTTCTTTTTGCCCCGGCGCGCGGTGTCCGCCGGTCGAAGATGTAAGCCGGGCTTTCAAAAATAACCGAAACCGGAAGAAATGTATTGTGTTTGACTTTGCATATTTCTAATGGTATAATTTTTAATACAAAATACTTGGGTGAGTGCTTTATGATAAATATACTGTTCTGCGATGATAATACGGAGTTCCTCTCTATACTGTTCGGCTATGTCAGAGACATTATTCAAAACGATTATCGAAATATCTTTAAGGATGCGAAATTTTACAGCTATGATAACGGCAGCGGTGTCATTTCCTTTGCGGAAAGAGAGCGTGTTGACGTTATCTTTCTTGACATAGACATGAAAGACCTGACGGGTTTTGAAACGGCAAAACGGCTTTTGGAGATCAACGGTGAAACGCTTATCTTGTTTGTCTCCGCATATGATCAGTTCGTTTATGACGCTTTTGAGTTTTACCCCATTGCGTTTTTGAGAAAAGGAAAGATCCGCGACGAGCTTCCGAAAGCCGTAAAGAGAATATGCGCTATACTGAACGAGCCTAACGAAATGATCACGGTGACTGCGACCGACGGAAAGATAACTATAAGGAAAAAGGATATCGTTTACATTCACAGTATCGGCAATTATTGCTATTACGTCTTATCAAACGGCAAGCAGTATTCATGCCGCGACACATTAGGCAATGTGGAAAAGGCGGTATCCGAATATGATTTTTACAGGGTGCATGCGGCATACATTGTCAACCTGAAGCAAATTCAAAGTATTGATAAGTCGATATCCGTAATAATGGGAAAAGACAATGTGCCGATACCGATTGCTCAGCGGCGTCTCATGGGCTTCAAAAAAGCATATGCGGAGTTTTTGTCAAGGAGGATCATATGATAAATAAGATATTTGAAGCGTTGGCGACGTTTTCGGATGTAGTCTATATGGTATGGTTTATTCCTGCGTTTCTGCATATATCGAGACTGAGAGATATAAAGACTTATATTTATGCAGTTCCGGCTTTGATGCTCGCTTTCGAATACTCAGCCGATCTTTTGCTGCCCGGCTTTGATCTTCTGTATTTGGCGGGATCAATAGCTTTCATAACAATATTCGCCGTTATGATCAATATAGGTAAAAAATCGAAGTTCAGGGCACTGCTTGCGGCTTGTATTTTTACTGCGGTGCAGATGTTTTCAAGCAGCTTGGTGTATGCCGGGCTGTCATTTGCCGTCGGCGATATGGATACGGTAATGCAGGGCGAGTCCGGCATCCCGCGAATCATATATCTGATCGTTTGCTTTGCTTCGAGATTTGTAATATACAAGCTGATACTTTCGGTGTTTTCCTATAATGATCCTCTTGACAGAAAAAACGGCGTCACGGTATCGCTGTACACGTTTATTTCCGTGATAGCTTTAGGCTTTTTGATGAAATTGGCGGTTGAAAACGAAAGCGTCAATGATGTTGATATTTTGGCATTGCTTCTTTCTGTTGTTGCCGCGACACTGATCTCGTATTTCATGGTGTATCAGGTTCAGGTATCGCAGCGGCGGGAATATGAGTATAAGCTTCTTGCGGAAAGAGCGTCATTTGCACAGGCAAGCGCAAACGATGCGCGCTTTATTTGGGATAATATCCGTAAGGTGAGGCATGATCTGAAAAACCATTTGTCGGTCGTATCTGCTAAGCTTAATTCCGGCGATCCGGACGGATGCAATGAGTACATAAACACTCTGACGGAAACCGTAAACAGGTTCGGAAACATAATAAGCACAAACAATTCGGTTATTGATTACATGATCAATTCGAAGCTCTCGCGGCAGGACAAAACCAAAATAACAGTCTCCGGATATGTGGGAGATTATTCCGATATCGATGATGCCGATCTTGCGTGTATTCTCGGCAACGTGATTGACAATGCCGTTGAAGCCGAGCAGAAAATAGACGAAGAAAACAGAAGAATAGAGCTGCATTTTCTAAGTCAGAATCAAAACAGGATCATAGTGTGCAAAAATACAATTTCGGAATCCGTTTTGAAAAACAATCCTAAGCTTAAAACAACAAAAGAAGACGCGGGCGGGCACGGATTGGGTCACAAAATAGTTCGGGAAACGGTGGAAAAGTACTACGGCTTCGTAAACTATTCCGAGGAGGACGGTATGTTCTGCGTGCAGATACTGCTGCCGCAGAGAAGCTGAAAAGCGCTCTCACTTCATTAGTGAAATAATGCCATAGATAAACAAAAGAAAATTGTTATAGATAAATCATTCGATATGCACTCAAAAGTGTTTAGCTTTTGGGGGCATATTAAGTTATGTAATTTTTATAATATTATTCGACGTCCGATTGTCGTAGAATTCATGGGCAAATTATTCAGTGATAACGCTTTTATGGGTAATTTCACAGAAAACGCTTGCAAATATCCCTGAAAACCATGCATTATCCCAAACTGTTGAAAACGGAAAATGATCTGCTTATAATTAATATCGTTATTATGGATGAAGCGTCCGGCGCGCTTGATCCGGCGTCGGAGTATGCCGTCAATAAATCCGTTTTAGACAACTCATCGGGCAAGAGGATGATAATTATTTCTCACAGGCTTTCAACAGTACAATATGCAGACAGGATATACTGCCTGAGCGAAGGCAAGGTAGCCGAATGCGGCACTCATAAAGAATTGATCGGTCTGCAGGGAGAGTACTGTTCAATGTACGAAAAGCAAGCCGAAAGCTATCGCATATAAATTTATAATCATGCGTCGGAAATAAGCCGACGGAAAATCGACCGTAACGAAAGGAGCAGCGGCGGCACTGCGCGCACGATCATCGTACCGCATTTTCGCCGTGTACATAAAAATGATTGAAATACTGTGCGGCTATCCGCATTCGGGATGCGAAAGCGTATCCCGCGCCTACTAAACTCAGGCTGCCGAGGTTCGGTCGGATGATCGGATTTCGGCGGCGGCAATCAGCGTTTTCCGCCGGATTTTACCGAATAACGGTGATTTTCTCTTTTCCGGCGGAGGACTATGGCATGAGCATCCGGTATTACCGGTATGGGATTGCCGGACGCTCATGCTTTCTGTTCACCATTCGGACCTGCATTGCTGTGAAAGGAAGCAAATTATCAACAACATGGAAACTAAAATAAACGCAAGGCTTTATTTCAAATCGGTCTTAAACGCCTTCAAAATCACATTCAAAGCGAATTGGTTCTACCCTTTTTCGCAGGTACTGATGCTTCTGATTCAGAACACTCTCCCGTTTATCAGTCTGTATATGTTCAACAGGCTGCTGAATCTGTTAAGCTCGGACAACATCGATCCCCGCGAGGTGATCGCCACGGCGGTAATATATATCGTCTTTCTGGGTGCTCAGATGCTTATCTCATCCTTCATGGGCACTCTCGTAAACATACTTACCGAAAGAATGGACCTGAAGTTTCAGGAGATGTACATCAAAAAGCAGATGAATCTCCCGCTGTCCTTTTCCGATTCTCCGCACGGACGCGACGTGATCGGTCTGGCGCAGAACGAGATGGGCGACATATATGCGCTGTTCAACTTTTTCATCGAATTTGTAACCAACGTGTATGCCTTTGTCATTGCGGCAAGGATCCTGATCTCCTTCAACGCGCTGTTTGCGGTGATCTTTCTGATTCTGATCCTGCCCTCCTGCATCGCCGATTACAGGCATTTTCTTGTCGGTACCAAGTTTCACCGCCGGAATTTGGGAGAAAACAGATTCCATTCCTATTACAGAGACATTCTGACGCAGCAGGAAACGGCGAAGGATGTGCGGCTGTACGATCTCACCGAGCCTCTGAAAAAGCGGTATTTCGATTATCACAATAAGTATCTGCGCGAGAAAAGGGAGATAAATTCGGCGACGATGCGTGTGGACACCTTCTACAACGTGCTTCAGTCGCTCGGAATGGCATTTTTCCTTGTGGTGCTGATCGGTGCGAAATACGACGGCAGCATTACGGTCGGCGACCTTGTTATGTATTCCGGAATCGCGCTGACGTATGTCTCCAAGGCAAAGGACATTGCCGGCACTCTGGACTTTACCGTGCAGTTTGTGGTATGGCTGCAGCCGGTCTACGAGTACCTCGGGGTTAAGGGCTTTGAGGAAAAGGCGGGCGGGAAAGAGCTTTCCTCGTTCGAATCACTTGAATTCCGCGACGTATTCTTCAAATATCCGAGTGCGGACGACTATGTATTAAAGGGTGTATCCTTCAAGATCACGAAAAACGAGCGCGTATCGATCGTCGGAATCAACGGCGCGGGCAAATCCACCATTGTGAAGATCATGGTCGGGCTGTACGAGATCGATTCGGGAGAGATACTCATAAACGGCATTCCGCTGCACGAATATTCAAATAAGAGTGTAAAGCGGCTGTTTTCCGTGATGCTTCAGGATTTCCCGACCTATTCTCTGACGCTGCGCGAAAACGTGGCGCTCAGCGATATCGATCACGCCGACGACGAACGGATCCTCGCATCCCTGCAAAAGGCCGGTGTTGACGACGACCTGTGCGATCTCGACCGATACATGACCCGCGCCTTTGACGACAAGGGCATGGAGCTGTCCAAGGGTCAGTGGCAGAAGATCGCGGTGGCAAGAACCTATTTCAAAAATTCCCCGGTCGTCATTTTGGACGAGCCTTCGTCCGCACTGGACGCGGAGGCAGAGGAAAGAATCTTCCGCACGTTCTCGGAGCTGTCCGAAAACAAGACCTCGATTATGATCACGCATCACATTTCGGGCGTAAGAGAGTCCGACAGGATATTGGTTCTCGACGAGGGCGTGATCAAGGAAAGCGGAAACCACGCCTCGCTCATGGAGCAGGACGGACTGTATCGGCAGATGTTCGAGCTTCAAAGAAGTAAATATCAAGGTGACTGAAAATGAATAAAGAAAAACTGACTGATTTTTTATCAAATCTCGCATATTCATTTACCTTGAGCTTTCGGGCATCCCCGAAATATTTCATCGGTAAATGTCTTTTACTCATCGTCAATTCGGTGTTCCCGTTTCTGACGGCGCTTGCATGGAGAAATCTTCTCAACGATCTGACGGCGCACAACAGTATTACCTCATATGTGATCATGCTGGTGATCGTTTATGTGGGTCTGAACATCATCGAGCATTTCAAGGGAATGCTCGACAGCCGCATCGAAATGTGCTATTACGACGCGATAGAGACCTATCGGGACGGTATTATGATATCAAAGCTGTCCCACGTTGATCTTGCATTTTTCGATTCCGCATCACTTCAGGACAAATTATCCGTCGCCATGTCAGGATACGGGATACTTTCCGAGATCATCTGGTGGGCGTTCAATCTTCTGTCCTGTGTAATAAGTCTTGTCACCTCGTTTGTGATCGTGGCAAGGTATAACCTGATCATCGCGCTGCTGACACCGCTGTTTGCGATCCCCGGCTATCTGTATCGGAAGGTGCAGATCCGCCGCAGCGCAAAGGTAAACGAATCGCTTGCGCGTGATTCGCGCTTCAGGGATTACTATTACTCGCTGTTCTTCAATCCCCGCGTCGTGATGGAGATGAAGCTCAACCGATTCGGAGATTACATCTACAATAAGTATCTGACCGCCCGGAAGAAAATCACGCGAGTCAACCGAAAAGAGGGTCTGAGAAACGAGATATTCTCCATTCTGATGCAGATCATCAATCTGTCGAGCGATCTCTTGGTCATCATCCCCTCCGTATTCGACGTAATCCGTAAGAAGATCGGAATCGGTGATCTGCAATACAACCTCAGCATGGTGGGCACGCTGAGATCGCAGGTGAGTGATCTTGTGTCGCTGATCGCAAACTATACCGAATACGATTACCTCATCCGCAAAATGCATGAGTTCAACGACCTTGCGGTAATCGAAGAGCAGAGCGGCACCAAAATCCCCTCCGAGAATCCGAAAATCGAATTCGATCATGTCACGTTCCGCTATCCGAACAGCGATACACCGATTCTGAAGGACTGCTCCTTTACGATCGAGCCGTCGCAGAAGATCGGTTTGATCGGGCTGAACGGCTCCGGCAAGTCCACGATCGTCAAGCTTCTCTTCCGCTTCTACGATCCCGATTCCGGACGCATTCTCGTGGATTCGACGGATATGCGGGAATACGACGTGTATGCGCTGAGAAAGCGTTTCAGCGTGCTGTTTCAGGAATACGTCGCGTACGATCTTCCGCTGCGCGAGGCGATCGCGCTGTCCGATTTTGACGAGGTGAACAATGATCAAAAGCTGCTCGATGCATGCAGGAGAAGCGGTTTTGATGCGGTGATCCGTGATTGGGACGAAGGATTTGACACCTATCTCGGAAGGACTCTCGTTGATGACGGAAAATCGCTGTCCGGCGGGCAGTGGCAGCTTTTGGGACTGACAAGGGCATATTTCAGAGATGCTCCGATCATCGTGTTGGATGAGCCGTCCGCTTCGCTCGATCCGATCGCGGAGCACAGGATCTTTAATCAGATATACGCTCTGAGCGCAGGCAAAAGCTCCGTCACGATATCACACAGGCTTTCCAACACCATGAAGGCAGACAAGATATTGGTGCTTCAGGACGGTGCCGTTCAGGAGCAGGGCTCCCATGCCGAGCTGATGGAGCTGGGCGGGCTGTACGCTCATCTGTTCACCATTCAGGCAAAGCGGTACGAATAATTCGCATGATATTTACGGAGCGATGATGAGGCTTTTCCGAACGGCACGGTGAATATCAATTCCCCGATGACACAAAGCTTTTCGTCTGACGGCATCGAGTTTTCGGAGGGGCAATGGCATAAAGCCCTTTTGCGCGCGCTGATAAGCGACAGTAAAAAAGGGCGCTGTGTGCATAAAGCACACAGCGCCCTTTTCGTTTTTTCCGTATTCCCCGATATCAGCCGTCGGAAAACGCCGTCGTGAGGACAAGCCGAGAAACGGGAAAACACCTTTGTTTCGGTGCTTTCCCGCATAAAGGTTAAATTCCCTTTGCCGCTGCGTCATTTTTGCGTTTCACCGCCGCATCTTTCCCGCATCATCGCTTGTGCTCGACCTCCGACGTGCCCGGTGCAGCACCGCTGCCGAAACGACGGTCTTGATGCGTATTCCCCGCGCAGCTTTACTTTACGGGAACAAACTTCGGCGGATATTTTTCGATATTTTTTATCCCCGCGGCGGCTGCGTACTCCGCCGCCTCGTCGAATTTATATGCAACGGCATCGGTGCAGTGCGCGTCGCTCGCAAGTATCACACGCCCGCCGAGCTCGGCGATCCGCCCGAGCAGCACCGCCGACGGATACGGGCTTAATCTGCTTCCGCGGTAGATCGCCCCCGTATTGATCTCGAAAACAACGTCCTTCTTTGCAAGAGCTTCGAGCGCGTCCGTCGCCGGACCGATATAGCGCGGATCGCTCTCGTCGAACATACATCCGCCCTCGTTGAATTTCGTGACGAGGTCGAAATGACCGATCACGCACGGTCCGCGGTCGGCGAGATGGGATACATCCTCATAGAAATCGCGGATGTATCCGAAAACGTCACCGCCGTAATATTTATCGGCATCTGCGGATATTCTCGCACCCGATTCGTCAACGGGGAGATAATCCCCGTCCTTCAGCACAAAGTGGGTCGAGGAAACAATGTAATCAAGGCCGTCGATCGGCACGTCCGAGTGATAGTCAAGCTCAAGCCCCGCAAGGAGGTCAAGCTTTCCCGCAAAAAGCTCCCGAACACGCGCAGCCTCCGCAAGATAAACATCGATCGGTGCGCCGCGCATTGTCCAGCCGCACTCAAACGGCATGGTGGAATGGGACGAAAATCCTATCGCGTACATTCCCTTATCGAGCGCCGCCTGCGCCATTTCTTCCATCGTATTGCGTCCGTCGCTGAATTTGGTATGTGTATGAAAATCTCCGTATGATGCCATTTTATTCTGCCTTTCCGCCGCCCGCGGCGGCAATGAAAATGATATACGGCAGTCTTTCGGTGCGCCGGCGCTTCGGCTTCGGAGAAATCCTTGAAAAACCCGTCCCCGTCGGCGCCAAAAGGCAAAAATGCGGCCTGTCGCGCCGTGCCGTCCCCGAGCCCCCGATGCGATGCACGCCGGGAATATCCGACGTGCTCCGCGATGAAAAAGCACCGTATATCGGTATCACAATTCTATCACAGCAAATCGCATAAATCAACCTTTTCCGACCGCTTTTTTCGTTCGCCGGTGCCAAAATCGGATCTGCGGATTGCGCGCGGCGGTGCGGTTCGGAAAGTAATGCACGGGATCGCATGCCGCAGGGATGTCTGCCGAAATGCAGATGCTTTCACCGCCGGAAAAGCGCGGTTGCCGATAAAGCTACGACGACGAAAGCTCCGCACCGACGAGGCACGGTCTTCGCATCGACACGAAGACCGTCCGCGCACCGTAAATGCAGCAGCCGCGCCGCCTCTGAAGCGATGCATTTCGGTAAAACCGACCGCCTCCCGCAATACGGTGCACACCGGGAAAATCCGACGTGCGCCCCCAAAAAAGCAAAAAGAAAAACGGAGACGAAACTCCGTTTTTCCCTTAACTCTGTACGTGATCGCGGTCGATAAATCGGGGTTCGGATCTCAGCCTTTTCCAAGGGCTGCGGATCCGAGACCGCAGGACGACCCTTCCGGGGGAATACAACTCTCAAACGACGGTCGGCAAATCAGAGGATGGCAGAGCCGGCAATTGGGTTTAACACCTTAATCCACCTTAGGTCAGAGTGAGAATGCAGAGCCCGGTCGCCCTGCGGCCTCTTGCCCCGCCGGCCTGCTTTGCATCTCCGGAAGCGTACACCCGTGCCGTGTACAGTACGCGACGTCAGCGACCGCACACGGTCGTGATCCACGCTTCCTTCAACGCTCCGCAGACAAACGGAGAGGCGGTAAAATCGTTCTGTTCAGTCGCCCGGATGTCTCCGATCGGTTCCAAAAACCTCGGCTGCCGCCTTTGCGTCAAGCTACCGCGATTGCCCGCGGCCATGGTGATACCGGAAGGTTACGTCCTTTTTTCTGTTATGTGCGGTTTCGGACCGCTTCCTTTAACGTGCCTGTTCCGATATGCTTTTCGTTCGTGCGGACAGCTCCGGCGGTTTCGGTTTCCCGTCCCGCTCATTCCGTACTCTCGCGCCTCCCGCCGAAGGCGTATGTTTTTCCGCGCGGCTTTCGAAGTTACCGCGGTGCGATTCCCGGCGCGGTCTGACGGGCAGCGCACGGTTCCTCCCGCACGATTCGGCAAAGCTCATCGCCATGTACACTACGATGGGTCTGCCTCCTCACGCGGGATTTCCGCTGCGCCGCCGCATCCGTCCCGTGCCGTTATCCCTCACCTTGGTAAAACGGCTTCGGCCGAACCTTCCGCTGTCCGTTTCCCCGCATACGAACGCAGGGGCTGCGATAACGGTTTCGACCGCGCTCTTCTGAGTACGGTGCCGAACGCTTCGGTTTCCGTCTCCACGAATCCTCGGATTCGTCCCCGGAAATCCGATCGCCGTTTCGGTCCGCGCATTTTACGGTGCGCGCACCGAAGCTGTCGCCGTGATTTGTCTGCCCTCGGCGGAACGAACGTCTCCGAGCCGCTTCGGTACAGACAAAACACAAATTTGACTGATCAGGTCGATTACGGAACTTTTTGCGTATCCGGGGAAGCATCATTGACTCCTGTGATGCGATCCCTTCCCCTTCCTCGGGGTTCCGATTTATCAACTGTAAACATTATACACTATATGTAATTATTTGTCAAGTATTTATATGAATTCCATGAAAAAATTCCCCGATTTTTTCAAAATGGGGAAAATCCGAGTCGAATACGGGGCTTCTTACGCGGAAAATGCATCAAAAAACGAAAAAATCGGCGTTTGTCGGGGAGGCGCTCGCAGAAAAAGGGAAGATCATGCAAGAAAGCAGCGCCCGCGAAAGCGATGTACGCTTTCCTGGAGAGGAAAGCGGAACGAAAGTGGGGCTGCGGTGTCATCGAGCGCGGCACGCGACCGCGCCGCTTTGGCGAAAAGCACAGAGCGTGATCGCGCCTCCCGAACGGAAAGCCCGGAGAGCAAACACACGCCCGATGCGAAAAAGCGGAGTACGCCGAATCCTCCGGAGAATGAGTGGCGAGTAGATACATCTTCCGACAAGAACGGAACAAATTACGGAACATATTCTGCCGGGATGCTTACCTCAGGGGCGGGAGAAGCGCGAAACCGCAATCCCCTTCGGCAGGATCGCGCATCTCCGTCCCCGCTCCATTTGTACTTTCGTTCCGCCGCTCCATTCGTTCTGCCGTTCCGCTGATGCACAATCGGAATTTTTTCGGCTCCGTGAGAGACTGCGGTTTGTTGCGGTAACTCACGTTTGCTCGTTCCGCCGTTCTGCTGTACTTCCGACATACAGGCGCGGCGGATCGTCACGTTACCGCACGTTCATTTGATTCGTCTGTACCTCCGCACTGCCGCACTGCCGTTCCGCCGACGTGCATCCGAAAATTTTCCGACGCCGAGAGAGGCGGTGCTTTTCCTGCAATCCGCGTTCACCCGCTTCGCACTCGCGTCAGCCGCGTTTATCCCCATTCTCTCCGCACTCCCCGTACAGCAGATCGTTCACAGAATAAAGCCCCGGCGTGCGTCCGATCAGAAATTCCGCCGCGCGGAGCGCGCCTTCCGCGAATACCGAGCGGCTCTGCACGGTATGGGAAAGCACAAGCACCTGCGAATCCGATGCGATGTACACCGTATGACTCCCCGCTGCGTTCCCCATTCTGACCGAATGGATTCCGATATCGTCCTTTTTCCGTTTCCCGTGTCCGGTGTGCCCATACACGGGATTCGCCCCCGGTCGAACGCCGATTACCTGATCAGCAAGCATCAGCGCCGTACCCGACGGCGCGTCGGACTTCCCCGCGCGGTGGATCTCCACGATCTCAATGTCGGCATCGGGGAACACGGCGGCTGCGCGTCTCACAAGATCGCCGAGGAGTGCGGCGCCGAGCGACATGTTCGCCGAGAAGAAAACCGGAACGCTCTGCGACAGCGCGTGTATCATGCCGATATCGTCAGGCGTCTGCCCCGTAGCCGCAATCACCGCGGGGATAGATCGGCTATTTGCAAAATCGCACACCTCGCCGGTCGCGCGCGCGTCGGAGAAGTCGATCACGCAGTCTGCGCTTTCCCCGATATCGGCAAGCGCGCGTGCCGTTTTGACCCCGCCCGAAAGAGATTCCCCCGCGGAAAACGGATCCGCTGCACCCGCAAGCCGGGCATCGCCGAATCCTCGTTCGATCGCGGCGATAACCTCACTGCCCATGCGCCCGAGCGCGCCGTTCACTATTATCCTCATATCCGCTTCACGCTTCCGATTTGCGAAAGCCTCCTTTCACATGATAACCTCTCTTGCGAAAACGGAGATACGCCGCTTTCGCAAATCTTTTCCTTTTATTATATATCGGCAGATAAGCGGTATGTCTTCCCGCGTCCGTCGTGAGAGGTGATTGCGCCCGCAAAGCTTTTTCGAAAAAGCTTCGAGAAGCCCCCGAAAGCGCTTTCCTGCGGACTCGCCGCTCATTCCTCCTCGATCCGCATAAGCACGACCGAAATATCGTCCTGCGAACGCTTTGCGGCCTCGTCCGCTATCCGCTTTGCGCTCGACGTAAGCTGTGTCAGCCTGCCCGAGCACAGGATATCGTAAAGCCACGGGCAGTCCTCCTCGGTCTGGGTCACGCCGTCCGACATCATTATCACGATATCCCCCGCTTCCACGCGAAACGCTATCCGCTCCGCGTCCGCCGACGGCATTATCCCGATCGGCACGGTGCGCGAGCGCAGCTTAAAAAGCCGTCCGCCGCGCAGGACGAACGAAGGCGCCGCTCCGCTCTTGATAAAGGCGCAGTTCCCGCGGATCAGGTCAAGCTCCATCGCATCGACGGTCGCGGAGCATTCGATGCGCCGCTCTCTTATGAACGAATTCACAAGTGCAAGCGCGTTCTTTATCTTCACCCCCGCCGTGAGAAGCCGCTCGAGTATCAGCGTGACCGTTCCGGCGGTAAATGCGGCTTCCGTTCCGCTGCCCATTCCGTCGGACAGGATCGACCAGAAATATCCGTCGCCGCCCGGGAATACCGATATGACATCCCCGCACGCTCCGCTCTTCGCGGATGCGGTGAATCTGCCGCAGCTCACCCTGAATTTCGTCCTTGCGTGCATCGTCACGCAAAGCGTATCGCGGTCAAGCGACATCTCCGGCTCGCTCATCCTGACGCCGAGCGCGTTTTCCGCGCATCGGCGGATATCCTCGCCCCCGACGTGCATCGTCCGTGCGTCGATTCCCGAAAGCGTACAGCGTATCATCCGTTCACCGCGGACGCTCACCTTCGGCGCGTCAAGCCCGATAAGCGCAAGCGCCCCCTTCAGCCGGCGGCTCGACGCCGCGTCATAACGGTTGTCCGTCTCAAGCTTGTCCGAGACATCGGAGAACAGGTGCGACATCACCTCCCAATCGTCCGCGAACAAACGCGAGCCATCCTCCTTCCTCGCCTGTGCTTTCTCTTCAACCGCCTGAATGTTCATCTCGCGGATGATTGAAGCAAGCTCCGGACAGCGCGTGCGCAGCTCCTCGGGGGCAAGCTGCGCAGATGCGCGTTTTCCGCCGTGCAGAGCGGCGGAAAGACGGCGCACCGTCCTCGGCGCAGCCGAGTCCGCGCTGTCCCAGCACTCGCTCTGCATCCTGCATGACGTACATCTTTTGTCGAACGTATGCTGCACATTTTCCCTGATCTCTGCCTCGGAAGGGCGAGAGAGAACGCGGGATACGGACGACGCGAGGCGTCCGATCGCCGAGAAGCATTCCGACATTTCCCGCACCGTGCGGCGCGATTCTTCAAGTCTGACCTCGCTTTCGTCCGCCGGAACAAAGCTTTCCCCGGAGTTCGGCGACGGACGCGGAAGTATCCCGAACTTCGCGCACGGCGCGAACACCGCGCACACCACGATAAGCTCCGCGCCGTATTCGGACAGCGCGGACGGACCGAGCGCAAATACGGAAAACGACACCGACACCGCAAGCGCGGCGAACGACGCAAGAGAAACGCTGTACTTCCACAAAAGCCCGGCGACAAACGACGCGGCAAGTATCGCGGGAATCAGCGCAGGCTCGAGCGAGAGCGACGCGGCAAACGATATGCAGAGCGCCTCGGGAATGAACAGCGCCCACGATGCCCAGAGCGAGACCGCGAATGCAAAGACGAGCGACAGCGATATCCCCGCCACCGTCAGCGATCCGAACGCCCACGAAAGCGAGAAAGCCATCGCAAGTACGAACGCGCCGAGGCGCAGACGGCTTTCCTTCGCCCTGAAAATTCCCGTATATCCGGCGCACAGAAGCGGCGCTGCCGCCGCCGAAACTATCGTTCCCGCCGCGGCGCGGTACACGTTCGCGGTGAACAGAAGGGACAGCGTTCCGAGTGCGGCTGCGGCAGCCGTGCAGAGCGCGTACCTCACCGTTTCGCTTTCGCAGAAGAGCGCAGAGGCGGCAAGTCCCGAGAGGAAATCGCCCTTCTCCTTGGCGTGCTGTCCCCTGCCCGCGGCGCCCGGCAGCCTTCCGCGCTTTCTCCCGAGGAAAACGAGCGCGCATCGGACGGCGCTTACCGCGCAGGCAATGAGCGCAATGCGCACGCCGCCGTTCACGCTCAGGCTTCCGAGAAGCACGCCCGCAAGCGAGGCTATGAAAAACGCACTCCCCTCCGCGGCGCAAAGCGCCGCAATCCCGAACGGATATGTATCGAGCACAAACGGCGCGCCCGATGTGAGAGCCGAAAAAACAAACACCGCCGCCGCAGGCGCGTATTTCACGATAAGCTCCGGCAGGGCAGACGTGCCGAAGTGCATTTTTCGCGGCGGCGTGCCGCCGTGCGGCGAGCTTTCCTCTCCCGCACCGACGGAAACATCCTCAAATTCCTCGTCGAGTTTACGAAGTTCCATTATTTTATCATTCCTTTCTTCCCCTTCGCGCCGTCTTCATCCGTCCGATGCGGCGCGGCGCCGGCGCTTTCACGCTCATACTTTCTTCATCCGGCGCATATGTATCATTATTGTACTATCGCGGCGCTATTTTTTTCGTCGAAGCACGGCGGAAAAATATGGAACTTATTGCCGTATCGGGATGAAAGGGGAAGGAACCGGAAAAAGGCGCACGCCCGGCAGGAAATTTTCCCAGAGAGAAGATGCGGAGTTTCTACGCGCCCGGCGCGCTTGAGCCTGCAGACGCAGAGAATGGCGGGAGCAAAGGCGAAAGGGGAAAGTGCGCCGGGGCGTGAGAGTGAACCGCAAAGCGGGAGTGATCCGATGCGTGGGAATGAACCGGAAGCAGGTGGGGGATCCGATGCAGATGAGCGAAACGAAGGCGGAAAAGCGAAGGAGTAAGCCGGGAACGGCGAACGGATGACTACGCCGAGGACACGGAAACGGGAGCAGGCAGATGCCATGCGCGCGGGACGGAGCGGGAAAGCGCGATATGCGGCGTGTACCGACGAAACGGAACGAAGTACGGATTTTCGCCGAAGGCGGTGCGCTTGAGAGTTCATAGGTCCGGTGAAAAAATCCGCCGCGGCGGGGCAGGTATCACGGTCGGTCGGTCATATCGGACGGATATTTTCGGAATCGCGCCCTATTATAGAAAATACACCGATGTTTTTTCTGCGGATAGGTCGTTTGTGTTGACTTTTTATATTTTATATGATAAAATCTGTATAGTCGTTACGATTACTTCCCGACTTGTTTTCAATTAAATACGAAAGGAATCCGAAATGAAGAAAATTCTCGCACTGGTGCTTTGCGTGCTGACCGTTCTGTCGGTCCTCGCATCGTGTTCCGCCGCGCCCGCCAAAAATTATTCCCCGAAGATCACCGTATCTTCAAGCGCGGCGGACGAATTTGCCGTCTGGCTGACAAACCGCCTCGGCGATTCTCTCAAGGACAATGTGTATCTTTCGCTCGGCGGAGACGCCGCGAACGGTCTCGACATGACGAATTTCGAGAACGACGGATACATACTCCGCTCCGACGGCGACAAGAACATCGTCATCGCAGGCAAGACCGCCGACGGTCTCGACGCGGCTGTACGCAAGTACGCAAACGCCGTCGATCTCGGCAAGTCCACCCTTTTCGATATCACCTATCACGAGGGCTACCGCGTCGAAAAGCTCACTCTTGCGGGCAACGACATTTCCGAGTACACGGTAGTCGCGCCGGAAAACGATCCCTCCCGCCGCAGCTACATGAATTGGGCGATGAACGCAGCGTGCAACGAGATGGTCTCCCTCATCGCCAAAGCGTGCGGCACTAACCTTCCCGCAGTACGCGGAACCTCCGATGCCGCAAAGCAGATCATCCTCAAGTTCAGCGATGACGAAAGCCTCGGCAATCACGGATACAAGTATTACTTCGAAGGTGACAATCTCGTCATTGAAGGCGGACCCGAGGACGGCTGTCTGAACGGCGTTTACCGCTTCCTCGAGCATGAGCTCAACTGGGAATGCCTCAGCTTCGGCGACAGCCTCCTTGCGGAAGCGGATTACATCGACGTTCCCGCCGATGCCGCACGCACCGAGCAGCCCGTTTTCGATTGGGCATGGCTCTACTTCATGGCTTACGAGCAGTTCAAGACCGACCGCACCACCACTGCAAATCCCTACGGCAAAATAGATCAGGCAATGCACGGGGATCAGCTCCTCGGCACGACCCACTGGGCAGGTCAGATCTGCTACACGGACGAAGACCGTTTCTACGCAGTCTACGACAGAGTTATCGACTACATTGTAAACAATATCAGAGCCGGAAAAGTCATCGGTGAGGACTTCTTCGCCGTCAGCCTCGCTCAGGTAGATGAGGCGAAATACTGCAGGTGCAAGCAGTGCTTGACCGTCGTCAAGGAAGAAGGCGGCGTGAACTCCGGTCCCGTTATACGCTGGATGAACCGCATGGTCGAAGAGGTCAACGCAACGGACGACGCTTATCGCGCGCTCATATACAAGTGCTATGCTTACCACGGAAGTCAGCCGCCCTGCAAGACCGCTCCCGTTGATCAGGTATGGGTCACATTCTGCACCGACGGTGCATGCTCGAACCACATTCTCCGCGGCGGCGATTGCAACGACCGCTTCGGCCTCTACGGACTCTCCGAGGAACCCATTTACAACAACGACTCCTTCGGTTCATGGCTCAAGCAGTGGACCGATATGTCGGACAACATCTATGTCTGGCTCTACGCTCTCGACTGCAGCCCCCGTCAGTACACCATATTCGAAACGATCTACGACGATATTCAGTTCCTTTCCGAATGCGGAGTGCGCGGATTCTTCTGGCAGCATCAGTCAAACGGTCTCGGATTCAATCGGATCAACTTCCAGCTTGCATACCAGCTCATCTGGAATACAGACATGACAAGGGACGAGTTCAACGCCCTCAAGGAGCATCTCTTAGAGAAGGAATACGGCGAAGGCTACACCTACATTCTCGAGTATTTCGACATTCTTCAGCAGTCGCAGGATAAGGCGGGATGCTGGAACTGCTGGGGCTACGGCTCACCCAAGGGCTCCGATGAGCGCGATCAGGCATACTATGCGGAGAACTTTGATCTTTCGGTCGAGCTTCTCGAGCGTGCGCTCGTCCTCGCCGGCGACAAGAAGCAGGTCGATCTCTGCTCGCGTCTGACCGTTCACATGCTCTACAGCGGATGCTATGCGGCTTACTTTGAGGCTTACGACAACAACGACACCGCGCGCCTCGAAGAACTCAACGCAAGATACAGCCGCGCGATCGACCGCATAATCACCGCATACAATGCAGTCGGCTGGGGCTGGCTCGTATCGGCAGACACCATCAAGATCTACTCGACGGACTATGCTCAGGTTACGATCTACAGATCGCTTGAGGATATGGCTTGGAAGTCCTGGGCAGAGGATCGCGACTATCTTCCGCAGGGAGAGACGCAGCGTCCCATGCCCGACAAGTATGCCGAGGATGCGAAAGTCTGATTTTCCTGATACGCAGTTAATAAAAGTACAACGGGCGGCACACTTCATAAAGAGGTGTGCCGCTTCAATTTACCCTGAGTCAGGCGGTATTGCACGGCATATTATACTTCGCACGGCGGCTGACTTCGGAGCTTATCATTCTCGCAAGGCGGCAGCTTTATGGGCGAATATAGCGGGCTATAATACACCGAAAACCGTCACAGGTGAGGCGGGCGCGCGGCGGGAGAGGCGTTCCTGCAGCATTGAAAAGCGATCCTGCAATTCGCATGAACAGCCTGACAATGCAGAGGACGGTCAGATGAGGCGTAGGGACTGCCGGACAATGTGCAGGAGCGATCTTATAATGCGGCGGATACACCGATCCGGCATCGGTACAAGGCACAGAGAGAGCACCGCAGGCGGTGCGAAAAACCGTCATTTTCACGTTTTAAAAGTATTTAACAAGCTTTCTCTTGCAAAAATCCCCGCTTTAGGGTATACTTGTTTTATCAAATACTGCCGAAAGGGAGAAATAAAATGGTAGAATCTGTTATCGAGCTTCTGAAATCCTACGACCCCGAAGTGGGCGAAGCGGTTGACGCCGAGCTTCACCGTCAGAGACGCGGTCTCGAACTTATCGCAAGTGAAAACCTTGTATCCGAAGAGGTCATGCTCGCAATGGCGACTCCCGGCGTCAACAAGTATGCCGAGGGATATCCGGGACACCGCTACTACGGCGGATGCGAATGCGTCGATGTCGTCGAAAACATTGCAATAGAGCGCGCGTGCCGTCTGTTCGGCGCCGAGCACGCCAATGTTCAGCCCCACTCCGGCGCGCAGGCTAACCTTGCGGTTTACCTCGCATTCCTCAAGCCCGGAGACACCGTGATGGGCATGAATCTCGCGCACGGCGGACATCTCACCCACGGAAGCCCGGTAAATATGTCGGGGCTTATCTACAATTTCGTTCCCTACGGAGTAGGCGACGACGGATTCATAGATTACGATGCGTTTGAAGCGAAGGTGCGCGAGGTCAAGCCGAAGCTTGTCGTTGCGGGCGCAAGTGCGTACCCCCGCGTGATCGACTTTGAGCGCATGTCGAAGGTTGTAAAGGAAGTCGGCGCGATCTTCATGGTGGATATGGCGCACATCGCGGGACTCTGCGCCGCGGGACTGCATCCCTCGCCCGTGCCGTATGCGGATGTCGTGACCACCACGACCCACAAGACCCTCCGCGGACCGCGCGGCGGTCTCATCCTCTGCCGTGAGGAATACGCAAAGGCGATCGACAAGGCGATCTTCCCCGGAACGCAGGGCGGTCCGCTCGAGCACATCATCGCCGCAAAGGCAGTCTGCTTCGGCGAGGCGCTCAAGCCGGAATTCAAGGAATATCAGGCACGGATCAAGGAAAACGCGGCGGTGCTCGCCGACGGACTTCTCAAGGCGGGATTCGACCTCGTATCCGGAGGCACGGACAACCATCTGATGCTGCTTGACCTCCGTCCGTTCTCCCTCACCGGCAAGGAATTCGAGCACCGCCTCGACGAGGTGTACATCACGGTCAACAAGAACGCGATCCCCAACGATCCCGAGAAGCCATTCGTCACCTCCGGAGTGCGCATCGGCACGCCCGCGGTGACGTCGCGCGGTCTCGGCAAGGACGATATGGTCAAGCTTGCGGAGCTTATCGGACTTTGTGCAACGGACTTCGAGGCAAAGGCGGACTACATCCGCGGCGAGGTTACCGCAATCTGCGAGAAGTATCCGATCTACAACGAGATCAAAGCGTAAGCGAAAGCACGATACCGCGCCGCGCGGGCGCTGTCCGCATGAAGCGCAGATTGCGTGATGCCGCGAATGTGCTTGAAGCGTGGTTGTGCGTAAGTCACGGTTGTGCATGAGGCACTCCGTCAAAACCGAAAAGAGACCGTCCGGCGCTCTCCTTCGAGAGATGCCGTTCGGTCTCTTTTATATTTCCCGGGAAAAGTCACGCCGTGCGGCGCGCGGACATTACCGCTCGACTTCCTCCATGATGAAGGCTTCCATGATATCGCCTTCGTGAATATCGTTGAACTTGTCAAGTCCGACACCGCATTCGTAGCCTGCCGCAACCTCACGCGCATCGTCCTTGAATCTCTTGAGCGATGCGATACGGTCCTCGGCGATAACGATACCGTCGCGGACTATGCGGATCTGCGCGTTTCTTGAGATCTTTCCGTCCTGAACATACGATCCGGCGATCGTTCCGACGTTCGGAACGTGGATCGTCTGGCGCACCTCGGCATGGCCGAGCACGACCTCCTTAAACTCCGGAGCGAGCATACCCTTCATTGCCGCGGAGATCTCTTCAATGCATTCATAGATTATGCGATATGTGCGGATATCGACGTTCTGACGGTCTGCGGAGTCGATCGCCGCCTTGTCGGGACGGACGTTGAATCCGACGATTATCGCATTCGATGCCGCGGCGAACATTACGTCGCCCTCGGTGATTCCGCCGCCCGCCGAATGGATGACGCGGACGCGGACCTCCTCGTTCGACAGCTTCTCGAGCGACTGCTTGACCGCCTCGGCGCTTCCGCCGACATCCGCCTTCACGATTATATTGAGTTCCTTGACGCCCTCGGAGATCTGTGCGAAGAGATCGTCCAGGCTGACCTTTGCATTTGCGGAGAACACCTCGTCCTTCGCCTTCTGACGGCGCTGCTCCGCGAGTGTGCGCGCCATGCGTTCGTCCTCTACCGCGTTGAATTCGTCGCCCGCCTGCGGAACCTCCGCAAGTCCGGTTATCTCAACGGGCACCGACGGTCCCGCTTCCTTGACGGAATGGCCGCGGTCGTCCGTCATTGCGCGTACACGTCCGACGGCGGTGCCGGCGATAACGGTATCGCCGGAATGGAGAGTTCCGTTCTGCACGAGAACGGTGGCGACGGGTCCGCGTCCCTTGTCGAGGCGCGCCTCAATCACGATACCCTTCGCGCGGCGCGCGGGATTTGCCTTGAGGTCGCGCATCTCGGAAACGAGAAGCACCGATTCGAGAAGCGAATCGATTCCCTCGCCGGTGAGTGCGGAAACGGGAACGCAGATCGTTTCTCCGCCCCAATCCTCGGGAACGAGATCGTATTTGGTAAGGTCGGACTTGATCGCATCGGGATTTGCGCCCGGCTTATCCATCTTGTTTATCGCAACGACGATATCGATATTCGCCGCCTTCGCGTGGTTGATCGCCTCAACGGTCTGCGGCATGATTCCGTCATCAGCCGCGACGACGAGGATGGCGACGTCGGTCGCCTGTGCGCCGCGCGCACGCATTGCGGTAAAAGCCTCATGTCCGGGCGTATCGAGAAACGTGATCTTTCTGCCGTCGAGATCGACGCGGTACGCGCCGATGTGCTGAGTGATGCCTCCGGCCTCGCCCGCGGTAACGCGGGTATGTCTGATCTTATCGAGAAGAGAGGTCTTTCCGTGGTCAACGTGCCCCATTACGCAGACTACGGGATCGCGCGGCTCGAGACCCGCCTCGTCGTCGTCCTCCGCCTCGAAAAGCTTATCCTCGATCGTAACAACGACCTCTCGCGTGACCTCCGCACCGAGCTCGTCGGCGACGAGAAATGCGGTGTCGTAGTCGATCTCCTGATTTGCGGAAACGAGCATTCCCATGAGCATGAGACGCTTCACGACGGTCGCCGCCGTAACCTTGAGCCTCGACGCAAGCTCCGTAACGGAGATCACGTCGGGGATCGATACCTTGAGCGGTGCCTTCTTCGCCTTCTCGGCGTTCGCCTTCTTTATCTTCTCCATCGCAAGGCGTTCCTTGTCGCGTGTTTTCGCGGAACGCATATCGCGTGTATTCTGTTTCTTGAGCTTCTGCTTCGTCGTTTCGTTATCGGAAACGCTTACAAAGCTGTCGAGCTTTTCGTCGTACTTCGAAAGATCGACATTTCCGCCGCCGCGCGTATCGACGATGCGGACGCTTCCCGTGCGCTTCGTCTCGACGGAAGGCTGCTGCTTTTTCTTGCGCGCTCCCTGCATACCCTGGTTCTGTATATTCATCGCCACGGTGCGAGGCGTGGAGATGCTCTGATTCTGTATCGGAGCCTGAACGCCCTGCCCCTGCGGACGCTCCGCCGCTTTAGCCTTCGCATCCGCTATGCGGTTGTGCGCGTCAACCCTCGCCTTTTCCGCCTCCGCCTTTGTCGTGCGTCCGTCGGAGGAAGGTGTGCGTCCCGCGCCGCGATTGCGGTTAAAGCGGTCATCTCCCGCATTTGCAGCCGAACGCTCAGCCGTCACCTTTTCGGCATTACGGCGCGCTTCGGCATCCGCCTTTGCTTTTGCGGCAGCCTTGCGGAGAGCAGCCTCATGAAGCTCTTCCGCAAGGCGCGCTTCTTCCTCTCGTGCCTTGGCCTCGGCTTCGGCTGCTTTCGCCTCGGCTTCGGCTTTTTCTTTGGCTTGAGCCTCCGCTCTTGCCTTTGCCGCAGCCTCCGCGCTGGCTTTTTCCTCCGCTTCGCGCGCGGAAACCGCCGCGTCGCGTATTGCCGACGGAACGTAAGTCTTTCCGTTCAGATATGCGTCGAGGTTCTTGATCTGATGATTCTTTGTTGCGCAATCCAGAAAGAGATTGAATTCATCGGGCGTCAGCACCGTCATGGGTGTCTTTTCGCCGATGCCCGCCTCCTCAAGGATAGACTGGAG